>JADHMB010000053.1 GCA_016780365.1 Flavobacteriales bacterium | reverse complement strand
AATCTTGAATCTTTTTCGGATGACTTCTTTGCATTTGGCAACGCAAATATTGTCTTTAAATATTCAAATAACCAGTGGGACACAATTATTTATCAACCCAACGAATTGCTAAGAAACTTTAAGGTTAGTGATCAGGACCTAATTACTTGCACAGAATCTTATGCGACCATTTATAATCAAAACTTAGATACTTTAGACTTTCTATATGCTTATAATGGCAATACCGAGATAGCTCCCAACGACATTACTTATAGCAATGGATATTATTGGATAGCAGACGACTTAAAAGGATTTGTGAGGGTTAAAAATAATTTTTCATCCGAAAAAATTGGTCAAGGAGGACCTTTTAATAGTGAATGTTTTCATTTGTCATCTAAAGGTGAAAATTTATATGTTGCTGCTGGAACACCAGACGGTTCTAATTGGAATAAAACTTTTAATTGGCACGGAATTTTCCAATTTAATAATTCCTGGAGTTTTTATAACCAGACTAATATTCCACTAATGTTTCAAGAAATAGATACCATTTCTGATATAGTATGGACTACACCAAATCCCAATAACGAAAATAAATTTTTAGCTTCTTCTTTTGGCGGCGGCCTTTTAAGTTTTAATGGAAATCAAATTGAGGAAAGGTTCACTTTTCATAATTCATCTTTGCAAACAAGAATTGGTCAAAACGGAAACAATGTTTTTGTCGCTGGAACTTGCTATGATGATTTAGAAAATCTATGGGTTGCAAATTCGTTTGTCACCTCACCATTGTCTGTTAAAACACCTGATGGAGTTTGGAAATCTTTTTATTGTGGAGCACTGGCCTCCAACCAGCTTTGTACAGACTTAGTTGTAGACAACCAGTATGGATATATTTGGATGGTTATAAAAGGGGTTGGAATATTGGTGTATGATTTTAATTTTACTCCACTTGATGAAAGTGACGATCAGTATAAAATTATTGGAACCAGCGCTGGTTCAGGCTCCTTACCAAGCAGCTATGTAAATACTTTAGCTATAGATAACGATGGTGAAATATGGATAGGGACAGATAAAGGCCCAGTTGTTTTTTACAGTTCTTATTCCATAATGAACGAATCCAGCTACGATGCTCAAAGTATTTTAATTGAGCAAGATGGGACTTTGCAGTATCTTTTGGAGAATGAAATAATAAAAGATATTGCAGTGGACGGAGCCAATAGGAAATGGATGGCGACTCAAGGAGGCGGACTTTTCTTGCTTTCCAAAGAGGGAACAGAGACCATTTATTCTTTTTCAGAAACCAATAGTCCACTATTCAGTGATAAAGTAAATTCACTGGCAATAAACCAAGTTTCCGGAGAAGTTTTCATAGCTACTGATAAGGGAATTCTTGGGTTTAAATCTACAGCTACATCTCCAGCGAATGAATTTAGAGACTTAGTAGTTTATCCAAACCCAGTTAGACCAGAATATCAAGGAAATATTGCTGTAAAGGGAATGATGAATAATTCTGAGGTTAAAATTATAGATGCAAGTGGAATTCATATAAGAACCATTTTCTCTAACGGCGGACAAGCGGTTTGGGACGGACTAGATAAAAACAATCAATTGGCGGGGAGTGGTGTATATTATTTTTTAGCTACGTCAGAAGATGGATATTCTAAAGCCAAATCCAAAATCCTTATAATTAGATAGTTTTTATCTCCTATTTGTGAATATCTATCTAAGCTTAAGCACATAACGCCATTCTTTAAATTTAATTTTATAAAATGATATGGCTAGATATTGTTTTATTAGCTCCATTATTGTGGGGAGCGTATACAGGATTTAAAAAAGGACTTATTGCCCAGATCCTTGGAATCTCAAGTCTCCTAGTTGGAGTATGGATAGGAACGCAGCACCAAGAACTTATAGAGTTCTTAATTATTGATAAAGTCCAAGAGAAATACTTATCTATTGCTTGTTTTATTATTTTATTTTTTGGAATTGTTATTATAGGTGCAATTATTATAAAAATATCCGAAAAATTCATCAATTTTATTCAACTAAAACTATTAAATAAAATAGCTGGAGTTGTTCTTGGAGTTATTAAAATTCTTTCTTTTTTGGTAGTAGTTGTTTTTATGATTGAAAGTTGGGACATTAATAGTTTTATAATTAAAAGAGATACTAAAGAAGCATCTATTGCTTACCCAATATTTAAAAACATTGGCAATATGGTTCTGCCAACTCTAAAGCATAAAAATATTTTAGATAGTTTACCAGACCCAAATAAACTGGTTATCTAATTTAAAGTTTAACTATATTTGAAAAGTGTATTTTTCAGATTTTTCAGGGCAAGACTCTACTAAAACTCAATTATTAGATTTATTTAAATCTGAAAGAGTTCCACATGCCTTGCTGTTGAATGGAGAGGAGGGTTGTGGACATTTGCAATTGGCACTATCGTTTTCTTCTTTACTTCTTTGCCAAGACCCAACACCATTAGACTCTTGTAAAAAGTGTTCGTCCTGTAAAATGTATGAAAGATACCAACACCCAGATTTACATTTTTCTTACCCAATTCACCTTTCAAAAACTGAGCATTCCGAAACATCTGACGATCAAAGATCTTTTTTTCTAGAGGCATTAGAAAAATACAAATGTTTGGGGAAGAAAACTTGGTATTCTAAAATGGGGAATGAGAATAAGCAAGGTGTAATTGGGGTTAAAGAAAGTCAATCTATATTAAGTAAAATCAGCCTTAAATCTTTTTTTGGAAAAGCCAAGATTCTTGTGATGTGGATGCCAGAGCTCATGAATATTCAAGCCGCTAACAAGCTATTAAAACTAATTGAGGAGCCACCAGAAAATACTTATTTTATTTTTGTATCCAACAACCAATCAAAAATACTACCTACAATTAATTCAAGGCTCCAGAGCATTAACGTCCCTAGGCTTAAAGATGAAAATATTTCTGCTTTTTTAGAAGAAAGATTTCAAATAGAACCTTCTTCTGCAAAAAATATTGCTAAGATTTCCAAAGGCAATTTAAACAAGGCCATAACCACTCACTTAGATGCTGGTGTTTCAGAAATGAACAGATCTCTTTTTGTTAATTGGATGAGACTTTGTTATTCAAGAAATATTGCAGATACTATTGACTGGGTAAACGAGTTTTCTAAAATAGGAAGAGAGCAGATAAAAGATTTTATAATTTATTCATTAGAAATGTATAGACAATGCATAATGGGGAATTACAATATGGAAATTGAAGGGATTAGTGAGAGTGAGAGAAGTTTTTTAGAGAAATTTAAACCATTTGTAAATCACCAAAATATTTCTGAAATTAATTCTATAATGAATGATGCTTATTACCACATGGAAAGGAATGCAAATCCTAAAATCTTAATGCTTGATGTTTCTATAAAGCTCTACAAACTTTTGAGAACTAAATAATATATCCTTTAATGAAATTAAAATCTTTTTTAAAAATTGCAATCTTTGGTCTTCTTGTAAGTTGCAGTGATGAAAACATTATTTTCAACGATTATGTTGATATTGAAAATACCCAGCTATCCTTTAAAGACACCATTGTTTTTCAAACAAAAATTACAGATACTATTAACCCTCACAATATTTTTCTACAACTAAGAACATCTACAGATTACAAATGGTCAAATATGTTTGTTTTTTCTGAAATTTACTTCCCAAATAACAAGACAAGGACAGATACTTTTGAAGTTTTTTTGATGGATAAGAAAGGAAATTGGAATGGCGATAAATCCGGAATTGTTGCAAATTTCAACCATTCACTTTATAAAAATATCAAGTTTCCTATAAAAGGAGATTATAAGTTTAAGCTTATTCAAGCAATGAGAGATACTATTTTAAAAGATGTTATGAGTGTTGGTATCAAAATCACCAAGCCTATTAAAAAACTATAATTCTTTAAGCAGTATCTTGAAAAAATCACTAAAGTCCAAGCTGCCCAATAATGGGACCAATATCTTTTCTTCAATGTCAAAACTTGCCATGGAGAATAAAGCAATTAACTTATCTCAGGGATATCCAGATTTTGAAGTAGACCCTATTCTTATAAATTCTGTTGCCAAGTATATGAAACTTGGATTCAATCAATATGCCCCAATGCCCGGAGTTTTAAGGTTAAGAGAAGTAATATCCAAGAAAATATCCAAAAACTACAATCAGCATTATAATGAACATGATGAAATCACAGTTACTGCTGGCGCAACACAAGCAATTTTTACTACTATTTCTGCTCTAATTCACCCAAATGATGAGGTCATCATTTTTTCTCCTTCTTTTGATTGCTACCAACCAGCTGTAGAGCTTAACGGTGGAATTCCAGTATTTGTAGAGATGGAATCTCCAGATTTTAATGTTAATTGGAATACAGTTGAAGAAAATATTTCTTCAAAAACAAGAATGATTATTATCAATTCTCCACAGAATCCACTGGGAACTATTATGTCAAAAAAGGACATGACCAACTTAGAAAGAATAGCTGAAAAATACGACCTGATAATTTTAAGTGATGAAGTTTACGAACATTTAGTTTACGACAATAAAAAACATCTTTCAATTTGCAGCTTTCCAAAGCTTTTTAATAGATCTATTGCTATCTTTTCTTTTGGAAAAACATTTCATGTAACTGGCTGGAAATTAGGGTATGTTGTGGCGCCTAAACAATTAATGTCTGAAATTAGAAAAGTTCATCAATTCAATGTTTTTTCTGCCAATCACCCATTACAGTTAGCGGTAGCAGATTATTTGGAGAATGAAGAACATTTTTTGAGACTTAATCATTTCTATGAGCAAAAGAGAGATTTGTTTTTAGAAATTATTTCTGCTTCTAGATTTCAAGCCAAGGCTTGTAGTGGAACTTATTTTCAGCTCTTAAATTTTTCTTTAATTTCTGAAATAGCCGATACAGAAATGGCTAGAGACTTAACAATTAATAATGGAATAGCTAGTATTCCAATATCTGTGTTTTCTCATTTTAAAAATGACGAACAGAATCTTAGATTTTGTTTTGCAAAAAAAGAGGAAACCCTTAAAAGAGCAGGAGATATTCTCGTTAAAATATAATTATCCACAATTCACTCTTTAAAGTTGGTTTTCAATTAGCAATTCTACTTTTCAATTTAATTTACTTTTACTCTTGTGAAAAAATATTTGTTTTATTTCCTATTGCTATTGAGTCTAAATTCAACAGCTCAAAATATTATAGATGTTTATTTTTTCGATGACAGTTGCAGCCATGAGATGATAGATCCTGAAATGTTGGTGGTGGAACATTGGGATACTCTTGCGCAATCAAAATTTTGGAAAACTATTATTACAACAACCAAGGATACTTGCGTAATAAATATTGCTAGTACAAGACAAATTTTAGATTATATAAATAAAGACATTTGGTTTGATCAATCTGATGAAGAAAAAAAAGCCTTTAAAGATTCAGTTATAGATTACTACTGTTTAGACACCAACACTAGATTATATATTACTACTGGCAAAAAAGAGTTTTACCAAATAGAGCAAGTGATTCCTTCTTTAGAAACTGCCATTAATATTTTCCAAGAAAACAATGTAGATCCTTGGTTTGCACAATCTATTTTATTAATCGAAAGTCCTGCCCAATTAAAGTACTCAAGGGTTGGCGCATATGGACCTTTTCAAATAATGAAAAGAGTTGCAAGAGACATGGGCCTTACTGTAAATAAGTATGTTGACGAAAGAAAAGATTTTAATAAATCTGCTTTTGCAGCAAGCGAATTATTAAGAACAATCTGTATCCCACAAGCCTATAGGATTTTATGCAATGTAGGAGATATTGAACCTCAAGGAGATGAATTGTGGTTCAAGCTTTTAGTTCTTCATATCTACCACGCTGGAGCAAGAAATGTAGAATCGTTATTAAGTCAATTAGACCAACCTCTTCAAGGGATGGAATTAATAAAATGGATGTGGAGAAATGAATATGGAAATTTTAAAAACGCTTCACAAAATTATTCTCAAATTGCTATCGCTGCTATGCTAACTCTTAAGGACATTGTTATTTCCGATTGTGAATATATTTTCGATTGTAACGTAAACAATCCTATTGAAAATTAATGAATAGATTTCTAAATCTAATCTCAAATATTTTGGTAGTAGGGTTTGCATTATTGGCCTTCCTATACCACAATCAAGATTTTGGAGTAGAGCTAATAATGTTCAAAGAAATCACCATTTTTTTTCCTATAATTTTATTGTTAATCGGAGGATTTAAAAGCTTTTCTAGATGGCAAAAAATTAAATTAACAAAAGGGAAACAAGGATTTAAAATCTCAAAATCTGGATGGCTCAAAGCTTTTACCTACGAAACTTTGCCTTTCTTTATTTTTGTTCCATTAAGTATAATTCTATTGTTTTATTTAGATATGGCATTCTTTTTTGTAGTGGTGCTTTACATACTTATTTTTGAAAGTCTGTTTTTTTTGTTTTCTGGAAAAAAAGCTTTTAAGATTATTGAAAATGAACAGGCATTAATTATTTTAAATAACCAACAACACTTTCTTTTTTGGGATAAAATAAAACATATTTCATTTCAACAAAAAGGAATGATAATCTTAATGAAAACCAAACGCCAAATTTATATTGGAGAGTCGGATTATGAAGATTTTCCAAATTGGAGAGAAAGTATTAAAAACCAAGCTATTTCGCAAGGGGTATATATCCAGAGTTAATAATTTTATTTGATTCCACTAACTATTATAGCTTCAAGCTCTCTTAAATGTTTTGATTTTTCAAAATTTGGGGCGTAAAGATAACCTTGAGCAGTTATGATTTTTGTTTTTTTATTGTTTAGCCAGGAATAACTTAAAAAAGGACCGCCCATTTTATCGTTTTCCATTCTCCAACAGCCTTTTATTTGCTTAACATATTTATTATTTATATAAAAGGAAGTATCCATGGTTTTACTTATTTCATTTTCAACTGTTTTCATAAAAGAGCTATCTCTCCTACCTGTAAGATAAGCTTTTCCTAACGAGTCTTTTACCAAAAGAATTTTACTTTTTTCAAATTGATTTTTATTTTTATAGTCTTCTTGGCACAAAATAATTCCCTTTTGAATTTCATGCGATCCATTTTGATCTTTTTGAATCTCAAGGGAACTCCACCACCAAAAGTTTTTCGCCTTTTTATTAAGTTTTATTCCATCTGGAGCCATAAATTTCAAAGCCATTGATTTTTCTAATTCTTTATTTATATTGTTTTTTTCTGAAAAACTTTTTTGAATTTTATTTAAATTAAAAGTTTTTAAAATTGATTTTAATTCATTGTTTTTGTACTTGAAATAATTAATAGCAGCTTGTTCAGACTTAAACTTAAGCTCTACAATTAACTGCCCGTTTGCCCAAAGATCTTTTTTAATTACTGGTACTATGTTTTTAGAATTATAATTTTCAATCTGAACAAAAACAAAACAATTGTTATTTTTTATGTTTTTCAAAATTTTATTAGGAACCACAAAATCTGTATCAAATTCTTTTTCATAAGGTAAGGGGGTGGTTTTAACCAATTTTTCAAAAGAGTTTTTGATGGTCTTACCTAAATCTCCTTTCCAATATTTTTTATCTAAAGCAAAAAGAATTTCATGGTAATTTTTCTTAGCAATTGGCTTCATAAGATGTGGTTGGTAGCCATTATCCGTACTACAGGTTAAAAACAAAAGTCCCACGATAACAATAAATAGTATTTTTATATTTTTTATATACATAATGTTAAACCATAAGAGTAAGTATAAAGATCTTTATAAAGTTTAGAATATTGTAAAATATTGGTTTGGAAGAAGATTCCAATATTTTTATATATAAACTTTAGATTTCCCGAAAGACAATATTTATTATTGAAGAAATCATTCCTGGTTTCTATAGTCTGGTCTAACTCACCATATTCTAATTTGGATTTACCAGCCATCAAAAATTGATTTACAAGCGCTAGTTCGGTTTTTAACTTTGGGGTTTTCTTAGGAAATGGTACCCAGCTAAAGTTTATAGGAATAGTAAAATAATGATGTTTTAAAATACTTTTAGATATTACTGGTAGTGGACCAGAGATTAAAGAGGAATTAAATATAGTCATCGTATCTTGAGAGATACTTATTATTTGGCTGTCAAGATCTAATTTGTTTTTTCCAATACCAACTCCAATAAATAATTTTAGAGATTCTTTTTTAAGATCAAAAGATTTAAAGAAAAGTCCAAAATTCGTGTTCACAGAGCTAAGTGCTTTATATTTAATAGGGCTAAAACTACTAACACCACTAAAAACAGAATTTGTGTTTAGCTGCATATTGCCCAATGAAAAGTTTATTTTGAATTTTGTTTTTGTGTGTTTCTCTTCACTTATACTGTTTTCAAATTCCCATTCATTTGCCATACTGCCCTTAGAAACAATTAGTATTTTAGAATCTTTATATTTAAATTGAAGAGTATCGTTAATCTGTGCATTGACTGTGCTAAATAGAAGGAAAAAGAAGATGAAGTTTTTAGAAAAAGCTAAAATTTTTTGGAAAAAATACCAAGTATACTTTGTAGACATATGGCAATATCTAGTCATAATTATAATCTTTCTAATTGGCTTAATTTTTATTTTGTAACTCTACCTTAAAGCAAAAGATGACTCTCCAATAAAGTACCCATCATTGTAAATTTCAACCTTATAATTACCAGGTTGTAATACTTCTTCAATTTCATGAAAAATACATAAATCCATGTTCTCATTTTGATAATTTACTATTCGTTTTGAACTAAGTTCTAAATTTTCTCCATCAGAGTTCATAATATTAATTGGATTTTTAGAAAGTAATGTCTTTTGATTTGGATCAACTACTTTGATATAAATATTTTTATCTCCTGCTTTCGAAAGTTTATTTTCCAGCAAGGTAAAGCAGGCCTTTATCATATTAGTTTTAGCAGCCCTAGTAGTTTCACTTTGCGTCCCAGAATTTCTAATTCTTATAGCGGAGACTGTTACATTTCCTGCTTGTAGAACTGCTCCAAGAGCAACTTTACTTTGCAAATCTTTGTTTTGTTTTTTATACTTTTGGTTCTCATTAGATACTGTATTTAATTTATTGGTTTTTTCAGTCAAAGTATTAGATAGATTAATATTTAATGTGTTTAATGAATCAATCGTATGGATATATCCTTTCATAATTCCTCTAAGGGTTTCCGCTTCTTTTTTTAGTTTGAATATCGATCTCCAGTCTTTTTTTGATTTACTATTAAGTTTATCGACTTTCGTCATTAGAGTTTTAATTTTTTCTCTTTGTTGATTTATACTGTCTACAACCATAGTATTGCTTAGTTCAAGACTGTCATAAGAGACCAATAATAATTTTAAATTGTCTTTTAAATTGAAGGCTTTGGATGCAGATAATGCATCTTCATTTAACAAGATTTTATTCATCTCATTATTTTCCATAAGAAGACTAGACAGTTCTTTGGATATTTCGTGATTTTCCTTGTTAAGGGAGCTTATTAAGTACCCAGTATATCCTAGACAAACTACTAACAGCAGAATAATAATTGAAGAATATTTATTTTTGGCAGTTGGGTTGTCGTTCATATTAATTAATTTTCAAATGACTAACGATTAATTATAGTAAAGTTAATACATCTTGTTAAAAGAATTTATACAACTTATATATCCCGATTTTTGTTCTGGATGCAACCAGCCTTTATTGTTTTCAGAAAGAGCAGTTTGCTCTTCTTGTTTAATGGAAGTAAAATCTTCTTTTGCCTCAGATTCCAATACTTTTTTCGGGAGATATTCTGTAAACAGAGAAATCTATGCTTTTAAATTTTTCAAGAATAAGTTACTTCAAAAAATGATTTACGAAATGAAATATAATGGGAATAAAGACACTGCATTTGTTTTGGGAATAGAGTTGGGGTTCCTAGTTCAAAATGTTTGTAAATCTAAAAATCAAGATTTTGACTTTATAATTCCAGTTCCTGTAAGTGAAATCAAGAAACAGGCAAGAGGTTATAACCAATCTGAATATATAGCAAATGGGATTTCTCAAGTAATAAAAAGACCAGTTCTAAAAAATCGCCTTAAAAGAAGAAACAACTTAAGATCTCAGGTTAACAAATCAAGATATAATAGATGGTCTAATGTGGATGAACAGTATTATCTAGCAAGAAATTTTAATGGTATAAATAAAATCTTGTTAGTGGACGATGTAGTTACCACTGGCGCAACAATTAACAGTTGCATAAGAGCACTTCAAACTATAAATAATTTAGAGATTTCTATAGCTGCTTTAGCTGGAAATAAATAATAAAACTAATTATTGAGAGTTTTTCTCTGGAGTTTCAATAGTAACTTCAATTTCTACACTTTCTATCTGACCATCTTTAAAAGAACCTTCGTAATTTGCATTTTCTTTCATCCAATGGTACTCACCAGTTCCATTCATAGCATCTTCAGACCAATGACCATTGTAGGTGTTTCCATTTTTCCATGTATATTTCCCAATTCCATTTTTCTTTCCACCTAGGAATCCTCCTTTATATTTGTCTCCATTGGAGTACATGAAATCACCAAACCCTTGAGGCTTTCCGTCTACCCAATACCCATCGTATTTATTTCCATCTTCCCATAAAAAAGTACCATGTCCTCGGTGACAGTTTCCTTTGACGCATTGTGAATAAGATGCTATAGAAATAAGAGTAAAAAAGGATGCTACAAATATGTTTTTCATGACTATTATTCTTGATTGATTTATAAAATTAATAAATTATTAATAAAAAACACTAGTTGATAGCAACTTAAATTTTTTTACAACTACAGTTCTAAAGACTTTGCATAATCTATATTTTCAGCATTGATTTTTTTTGAAAACCTATTAATATTTGTCATTGAATCTAATGGTTTTTTTTGGTAAATATAGTCTAGTAATTCTCTGACTAAAAGAGGAGCCATTAGTATTGCTTTGCTGCCCATTCCATTTACAGTATATAAATTTTTAATTATTGGATGTTCTCCAATCAATGGTTTTCTATCCAGGGAGGTTGGCCTAAATCCAAATTTTTGATCCATAATCTCTATGTCATCTATTTCAATAATCTTATTTAGCTTTTTCATTAGATATTCTTTAGCATCTATTGTAATTTTGTTTTTCTGATCTTCGTTGCTGTAAGTAGATCCTATGGTAAAGATATTTTTAGTTTCAGGCAGAGAGAATATTCCACAATTTATTATTTCAGTAGGTAAAACAGTTGAAAATACTTTAAGTAATTCTCCTTTATTTGGAATTATTGGTAAATAATTAAACATAGGATTTTTTAAGGCATTTACCCCATCACACATTATTATATTAGAATAAATATCTCCCTTATAATGAAATCTATTATTTTTTAATTTAAGCTCATGAGCTTTAAACACATCTTTTATAAGGACTTTACTTTTCAAAAATGAAGAACTTACAAAGTCTAAAAACTCATTAACAGAGAGCCGACTGCAAATTTCTACAATCCCACTTCCAAACCTATTTTTTAAGTTGTCTATTTTTTTACTATTTAAACTTAATATGTCTTTGTAGATTTTATTGTTTGTCTTCCCAATCCAATTATTTTGTTCTTCAAAAGATGCAAATATCCTTAGTAATTTATAGGGCTTATAGAGCTCAGTATTACTTTCAAAATTAATTTCTTTATAAAAAGAATCGCTAAATTCATAAAATTCTCTACCTCTCCATGAAAGATTGCACCTTTTAAGGGAGATAGGATGGACAATTCCTGCAGCGACTTTGGAACTTGTATTGGGGTTACCAACCTCAATAAGTTTAAATTTTTTTAAACTTTTTTTAAGTTGCAATGCAACAATAGAACCTGTTATTCCTTGACCAACAATTAAAAAGTCATAATTCATTTATAACTGAATGTCTTTGAGGCAAATTGCAACGCCAAAGAAGATCATTAATCCGCCTATTAAAATACCGATGATAGATAAAACTTTATTATCTAGTTTTTCTTTCAACCTACTAGAAAAATAGATTTTGAATATATCCACAATAAACATTGTTAGTAATGTAATCCCAAAAAATGACAATAGTTGAAAATCTCCTAATTTCAATTCATTGGTTGCATAGGTGCTTGCAGCAATCCAAAATATAAGTACACCAGGGTTAATAGCATTTAGTCCAAGGCCTTTTATTAATAATTGAAAAGGATAAATTATCTTCTTACTAGTATCTGTTTCAATTTCTTTTACCTCATTTACAGGTGAATTGTTTAATTTTATTTGAATAATGTTTTTATAAACAGAGACTATCCCTAATACAAAAAAGATGGATCCAGCTATATATTTAACAAATGAATTTGTAGTTAACCAAAGATTGATTTTTTCTGCAACAAAAAAAGCAGCTAACAGATATATAGCATCACTTAAAAGTATACCAATATCTAAAAAAATAGCAGCTTTAAATCCTTTTTTTATGCTAGTTTCTATTAAAATAAAAAAAGCAGGACCCAGCATAAAACTTATGAGTATTCCAAAGACTACACCATTTTGAATTATTTCCATTATTAATTGGAGAATTGATTGAACAAAAAAAAACCGCCCTAAGGCGGTTTAAAATTAAATTAATCAAATTTTTTAACTATCCCTTTACAAAAGGAAGACCTGTTTTAGGGCTTTCTACAACGTTTTTTCCAGCTGGTAAATCGCAAGCATTAGATCTTTCGTCTTTGCAGAAGTAATAAATTGTTTGATTTCTTCCACCTCTAAGTTCTACATCTTTAGTGTGTAAGTAGTAAGTTTTACCTTTACTATTGGTATGTGAATACGCCATATTATTAAATTTTAATTGTTTACATTTCTAATATAATAAAAACATAGCTATTAATCCCTGAAAAACGTGGATTTATCACATTTTTTTA
>JADHMB010000052.1 GCA_016780365.1 Flavobacteriales bacterium | reverse complement strand
TTGAAAAGTTAGATCAGCATCTTCTGCTGCGTAATTCTTAAGGACATCAATTTCCACCTCTTCCATTTTTTTTGTAGGTTTTGTTTTGCTACCAATAAGAGATTCAATAGGAATAGGATCGTAATTCAAAATAGTTCTTGAAAGCTGGTCTAGATTGTGTCTCTTTTCAGGATTTATTAAGTAATGAGCTATCATTGTATCAAAACAAAACTCATTTATTTGAATACCATATTTGAACAGTATTCCGTAATCGTACTTTAGATTGTGTGCGATTTTTATTGTTTTGGAGTGAAAAAAGTCTTTGTATAAATCTATTAGAGTTTCCTCTTTTGATACATCACAGTAAAAAGCAATGTTCTTGCTGTAAGAAAATGAAATGCCAAGTAATTTTGCTTCCTCTATTTCTAAGGAGGTGGTTTCAGTATCAAATGCTACAACATCTTTAGAGGACAATTCTTTTATGAAATTTAAATGTTCCTCCCTAGTTTGAATTAATTTATAGTCTGGTTTTGTAGAACTAAAATCTTGAAGGTTTGTTGTTGATTCAGCTTCGTTGTCAGACGATGCAAATAAATCCATTTGCTTTTCTTGATAAATTGGCTTGCCAAGAATCCTTTTCCCTAATTGATTAAATTCTAACTCTTTGAGGATACCTGTCAAAGGCTTTTCATCAATTTCCTTTCTTTTATAAATGGACTCATTAAATTCTACAGGACAGTCAAGAATAATAGTCGCTAGTTTTTTAGAAATTAATCCTTGTTCTGCAAAATTCTCCACATTTTCTTTTTGTTTTCCTTTTAAATCCCCAGTATTTGCCAATAGGTTTTCTATAGTCCCATAAATCCCAATAAGTTTTTTTGCAGTTTTTTCTCCTATTCCAGGAATTCCAGGAATATTATCTACTGCATCTCCCCAAAGGCCTAAAATATCTATAACTTGTTCTGGACGCTCCACTTCAAATTTCTCACAGACTTCTTTAGGACCAAGAATTTCACTTGGATTTCCACTTCTTCCAGGTTTATAAATAAATATATTTTCACTTACAAGTTGTCCGAAATCCTTGTCGGGAGTCATCATAAAGACTTTATAGCCTTTTTTTTCTGCTTGCTTGGAAAGTGTGCCAATTAAATCATCCGCTTCAAAACCAGAAACCATTTCCACTTGAATATTCATTGCTTTTAATATTTCAAAAATATAAGGAATCGCTTTTCTTATATCTTCGGGCATCTCTTGTCTATTGGCTTTATATTCAGTAAAAATTTCTTCCCTATTAGATCCCCCAGGTGGGTCAAAAACAACTCCCAAGTGAGTAGGCTCATGATTGTTAATCACCTCTAATAAGCTATTACAAAACCCAAAAATTGCAGAAGTATTTAACCCTTTCGAGTTTATCCTGGGATTATTTATGAATGCAAAGTGAGCTCTATAGATTAAAGCATATGCATCTAATAAAAAAAGCTTTTTTTCCATTTAATTGTTGTATAGGTAGGTTAAAACAGTTTGCCCAACAGCTTTTAATGTTTGCCGGTCAATAATTTCCATATTGTCTTGATGAGTATGGTGGAACTTACCAAAATCAAATCTATTAGTAAATGGATTTATATCGTAGTGAATTATATCTAAAGTAGGGATTTGAGTTAGCTCGTTGATATAGGTATGGTCGTCAGTAAGTGGTGGAGCAATTTTATTTTTGAAGAAACTTTCATATCCTAAATACTGTCCAAGTTTCCAGATTTTATTTAGGTGATACCCTGCATATATTCTAGAGATTTCTTCTTTTGGAAATATTGCATTTTTTGCTCCTACCATATCCAATAATATTCCAAAGTTTGGCTTTTGGTAATTTTCAGGAAGATTATAGCTCCAGAATTGAGATCCAAGACACCAGGTATCGTTCATAGCTTGCAAATCTGAAAAACTCGAGTTATAATTTGGGGCCCCATAATCTTCTACATCAAAGAATATAATTTCCAAACCAATTTTCAAGCTGTCTTTTTGTATTATTCTTGCTATTTCCAATAAAACACCTACGCCACTTGCGCCATCGTTAGCTCCTATTATTGGGAGGTTAATATTTTGAGTATCTCTATCGGCAAATGGTCTTGTATCCCAGTGCGCGCACAACATAATTTTTTTAGAAGAGTTTTTATTGAAGGTCCCAATAATATTTCTCACTGGCAGCTTAGCTCCATTAAATGCAGTAACCTCGCCAACTTGTTGAGAAATTTCAAACCCCAAAGAAGCAAGCTTAGCAGAAAGCCAATCGCCACATTTAACGTGATTAGAGGAATTGGGCACTCTAGGGCCAAAACTAACTTGTTTGGCAATAAATTTATAGGCACTGTCTTCATTAAAGCTTCCTGCTTCCAACCATTTCTCTACCTTCTTCTCAATTTTCTTTTCAGGCTTTTTAGGATTATCTTCACAAGACATTAAGCCTAGCAAGACAACCAACAACAGAAAAATTCTCTGGATTAAAAACCCCATTTAATAATTATAAATATTCTTCAGCTAAAATAACCAAGTTCATGACAAAATGCCCTTAAATTCTATTTATTGTTATTATATAATTATAATATCAATTAGAACTATATTTGTTAATAGATGAAGCTGTACTCAAAAAAACAACGATGGAAAAAAATATTGCTGTTAGCTGGTATTTTAATAATTGGCATCATATTTTGGTTGACTTCAATTTTAGTCTCTAACGTTAAAGAATCTGAGTTAGAAAAAATTCGTTTTTGGAGTGAAGCAATTAAAAAGAAAGCAGAGTTGGTCAGACTTACAAATATTGCTTTTCAGGAGTTGTCACAAAACGAAACCAATAATGTTTATTTATGGGCTAGAGCAACAAAAGAGTTTCAAAAGTCTTTAAATGATTTTGGATTAGCTTTAGAAATTATCCAAAACAATGACAATATTCCTCTTATACTTACGGATAATAATGGTACTTATATTTCGCATAAAAACATAGATTTATTAGATATAAGTGATTCAAAGAAAAGACAAGATAAGTCAGATTCTATTACCTTAAAATGGGCATCTCAAAACAAACCTATTGAATTTAATTATTATAAAAATAGAGTGCAAAGAATATTTTATTCTAATTCCTCAAAATATTTCCAACTACAGTCTCAACGCGATTCATTAATTAATTCATTCTCTAAAGAAATAATGAATAATATCGCTCAATTACCAGTAGTTTTTTGGAGCCAAAGTGGAGACTCTTTAATTGCTTCAAATGTCATTAATAAAGAAATGAAAAGATTGGAAATGGATTTAATTATTCAAAAAATGTCTGAAAATAATAATCCAGTAGAAATATATTTAGGCAATAATGATAATGGCGTTATTTACTACAGCAACTCTAAAATATTATTTCAGTTGCAATATTTTCCTTTACTTACTCTTCTAATAGTTGCTCTTTTTCTCCTCGTATCTTACCTTTCTTTTTCCTCCTTTAGGCGCTCTGAGCAAAATCAAGTCTGGGCGGGAATGGCCAAAGAAACTGCTCACCAACTAGGAACTCCTCTATCTTCACTCTATGGATGGATTACACTTTTAAAAGAAAGTGGCCAGGAAAATTCAGAAGCTTTTATTGAAATGGAAAAAGATATTGAAAGATTAACTGTAGTAAGTGAGCGATTTTCTAAAATAGGATCCTCTGTTGAGATTATTGAAACTGATTTAGTAGAATTCTTTAACAATTATATTTCCTACATGAAAAAAAGAATTCCAAAGACTGTAGAATTAAATATGGAATTTATTAACCAGCCACTTCATGCCTTAATTAATGCGCCGTTATTTAGTTGGGTGATTGAAAATGTTATAAAAAATGCTGCAGATGCAATGGAAGGCAATGGCAATATCTTTTTAAATATTGAAAAGCAACAAAATAGTATTGTAATAAAAGTTAAAGACAACGGCAAAGGAATTCCTTCATCTATCCAAAAAACAATTTTTCAACCTGGATATACTACTAAAGATAGAGGGTGGGGATTAGGATTGTCATTGGCTAAAAGAATTGTTGAAGGACACCACAATGGTAAAATTTATATTTCATCTAGCAAAAAGGGGATAGGAACCGTAGTTGAGATAACCTTGCCATCCTCAAAATAATTCAATTAGTAATGCATTTGAAGACAATACTTATTACTTTTGTTTTCCTTAAAATAACAAAGACATATGGACATTAAAAAAATATTAAATTCTTTAGGCATAGAAAGCAAAAATTATGGAGCTGCAATTGGTGGAGACTGGTTAAAAACATCAGGAGATACAATTATTTCTGTCTCCCCAGTAGATGGCCAAGAAATAGGAAGTGTTGTTTGTGCAACTGAACAAGATTATCAAAAGTGTATAGATGCAGGTTTAGATGCATTTTCAGATTGGAGAATGATGCCAGCACCACAAAGAGGTGAAATTGTCAGACAATTTGGAGAGGCATTAAGGTCAAAGAAAGAAGCATTAGGTGCACTTGTTTCTTACGAAATGGGAAAGTCCTTTCAAGAAGGGCTGGGAGAAGTCCAAGAAATGATTGACATATGTGATTTTGCAGTTGGTTTGTCAAGGCAATTACATGGATTAACTATGCATTCAGAAAGACCAATGCATAGAATGTATGAGCAGTACCATCCACTAGGAATTGTAGGTATAATTTCAGCCTTTAATTTTCCTGTTGCAGTTTGGGCATGGAATACTGCTTTGGCTTGGATATGTGGAGATGTTTGTATTTGGAAACCATCTGAAAAGGCTCCTTTATGTGGTGTAGCTTGTCAAAAAATAATAGCAGAAGTATTAGATAAAAATAATCTTCACAAAGGAATATCTGCAATTGTAATTGGAGATGCAAATATAGGAAAGCTTATGTCTGCTGATAAAAGAATTCCATTAGTTTCTGCAACTGGATCTACAAGAATGGGAAAATCGGTTGGTGAAGTAGTTGGAAAAAGATTAGGAAAGTCACTATTAGAACTTGGTGGAAATAATGCAGTTATATTAACCCCGAATGCTGATCTTAAAATGGTTATTCCAGCACTAGTTTTTGGTGCGGTAGGAACTACTGGGCAAAGGTGTACTTCAACAAGAAGATTAATAATTCATGAAGATATTTACCAAAATGTTAAAACCGCTATGGTCAATGCGTACAATCAGCTAAGGATTGGAGATCCATTAGATGAGTCCAATCATGTTGGACCATTAATTGATCAAGATGCAGTAAAAATGTATTTAGATGCTATTCAAGCAGCAAAATTGGAAGGTGGAAATGTTGTGGTTGAAGGAGGCCAATTAAGTGGAGCTGGGTATGAAAGCAATTGCTACGTAAAGCCAGTAATTATTGAAGCAGAAAACAGTTTTAAAATAGTACAACATGAGACATTTGCCCCTATTTTATATTTAATTAAATATAGTGGAGATGTTAATAAAGCAATAGCAATTCAGAATGATGTTCCTCAAGGTCTTTCATCAGCAATTATGACTAGCGACATGAGAGAACAAGAAACATTTTTATCTCATCAAGGGTCTGATTGTGGAATTGCAAATGTAAATATTGGGACTTCTGGTGCTGAAATTGGAGGTGCATTTGGCGGAGAAAAAGAAACTGGTGGAGGAAGAGAATCTGGTTCAGATGCTTGGAAAATCTACATGAGAAGACAAACCAATACTATTAATTGGGGAACTTCTCTGCCTTTGGCACAAGGAATTAAATTTGAGCTTTAAGAATTATATCCTAGACTTTCTCTAATTCTATTTAAGGTATTATCAGCCACCTTTTTTGCTTTTAGAGCTCCTTTTTGTAAAATATCTTCAATTTCTTGAGGGTGGTTTATGTAGTGATTGAATTTTTCTCTTTGTGGTGCAAAAGACTTAACCAATTCCTCAATTAATTCTTTTTTAGCATGACCCCACCCGTAGCCTCCTGCCTTTAGGTTTTCTGCCATTTTACTGCTTTTTTCACTTGATGCAATTAAATTGTACAAATGATAAACGGTAGAATTATTGGGATCTTTTGGGGCCTCTAGTGGAGAATTATCAGTAATTATATTTTTATTAATTATTTTTTTAATGGATTTTTCGTCTGCAAATAAATCTATGGTATTTTCTCTCGACTTACTCATTTTTTCTCCATCCGTTCCAGGTATTAATTGAGCATCTTTCTGCAATTTTGCTTCTGGAATAATAAAAACGTCTCCAAACTTATGATTGATTCTTGAAGCTACATCCCTAGTCATTTCCAAATGCTGTAATTGGTCTTTACCAACAGGAACAAAGTCTGCGTCGTAAAGTAAAATATCTGAAGCCATTAACATTGGGTAAGCAAATAGTCCAGAATTCACGTCTTCTAGTCTATCAGATTTATCTTTAAAAGAATGGGCAAGTTTCAACCTTTGGTATGGAAAGAAACAGTTTAAGTACCAAGACAGTTCTGTGCACTGAGGAACATCAGATTGTCTATAAAAAGTAGTTTTTTCTGGGTCGAGGCCACAAGCCAACCAAGTTGCAGCTACCTGTAAAGTATTTTCTTTTAGTTGTTTTGGATTCTTTATTTGAGTTAAAGAGTGTAAGTCTGCGATAAAAAGAAATGAATCATTTGCTGGATTATTAGCAAGCTCGATTGCTGGAATAATTGCTCCTAATATGTTTCCCATATGAGGTCTTCCAGTACTTTGAACCCCTGTTAAAATTCTTGACATCCTATTTAATATTCAATTTATACAAATTTAGACTTAAAAATGATATAATTTTATGTGATAAATTTAATGATAGTATTTGTGTAAATGAAAAAATTTATATCCTTTTCTTTCTTTCTATATATTGGGTTTATATATATTATCTTTTGCATTACTTTTTGGGGGCCAATTTTTTTGCTTGTAAGAGGAAAAAATAAATATAAAAATGCCAAAAAAATTAAATTTCTTTGGTCGAAATGGATGTCTTTTTTAGCAGGAGTTAAATTAGATACCGTTTTTTTATCCAAATTAGACCTTCAGAAAAAGTATATAATTTGCGCCAACCATAAGTCTTACTTGGACATCTTGTTAATGTACCAAATCATTGATCAAGACTTTGCTTTTCTTGGAAAGTCAGAAATATTAAAATGGCCTGTGATAAATATATTTTTTAAAAGAGGTATTGATATTCCTGTTTACAGAGATAGTAAGACTCGAGCAGCAGAATGTTTGGTTTTAGCCAAAAAGGAAATACAAAAAGGAAGAAGTATAATTATCTTCCCAGAGGGAGGGTGGGAAAATTCAGAAACTGAAATGAGAAGATTTAAAAATGGAGCTTTTCAATTGGCTATAGACACAAATTGTCCAATTCTTCCAGTAACATTTAAAAACAACTATGACTTATTTAAAGACCACAAAGATTTTTCTGGAAATACAAAACCAGGAGTAGCTAAAGTTGTTGTACATGATTATATTTCTGTAGACAATTTAAATCGCAAAGATTTAGTAAATTTGAGAGAGCAAACTTTTCAGGTGATTAATAAAGAATTAAAAAGTGAAAATTAATAAAGAAATTATAACCAAACTTTCTGGCTTATCTAAGCTAAAATTTAACAAGGAAGAAGCAGAACTTATATCTGAAGATCTTTCAAAAATGGTAAATTTTATTAATCAGTTAAACGAGCTTGAAACAGATGGAATAGAGCCACTTATTCATATGAATGAGGAAGTAAATAATTGGCGGGAAGATAAGCTAGGTGATATTTTAGATCAAGAAAAAGCTCTTGCCAATAGCCCTGTCAAAGACAGTACTTATTTTAAACTTCCTAAGGTTTTGGATAAAAATTAGCAGAATTCTTTAAAAGCTTCAGTTAGATTCTCTGCAATCATTTCTGCTGGTCTTCCTTCAATATGATGCCTCTCAATAAAATGAACTAGTTTCCCGTCTTTAAAAAGTGCCATGCTAGGAGAAGATGGAGGATAAGGAAGGCAATATTTTCTAACTTGGTTGGTAGCCTCGCTATGGAATCCTGCAAAAACTGTTAGAATTTCGTCAGGTTTAATATCATTTTCTACAGCCATTTTTGCAGCTGGCCTTGCATTTCTAGCGGCACAACCACATACAGAATTAATTACCACAAGTTTTGTTCCTGATGGAGAGTTCAAGTGGTTATCAACTTCTTCTGATGATGTTAGTTCCTTAAACCCTTTGGAGGTTAATTCTTCAATAAATGGTGCTACAACTTCTGCTGGATACATATCTTTATATTTTCAATAAAATTACTTAATAATTTTTCAATTAATAAATTATTAATGTTAAAGTTCTTAAAAAACTATCTTTTTTGCTGAAAGAAACTCCTAATCAAAAAGCTGCATTCATTTTCCATCACAGAGCCAGTGACTATTGTTTTTGGATGTAGAATTTTTTTTGATATGCTTAAGAACCCTCTTTTTTCATCGGATGCTCCAAATACAATTCTTCCAATTCTTGTCCAAAAAGTAGCTCCAGCACACATAACACAAGGCTCAAGAGTAACATATAATGTACACTCGTTGAGGTATTTATTTTGCAAATAACTACTTGCAGAAGTTAAAACCTGCATTTCAGCATGTGCTGTAAAGTCTGTAAGTTTTTCACAAAGATTGTGTCCTTTAGCAATTACTTTATTGTCATAAGTTATTACTGCACCAACTGGAACTTCTTCATTTTCAAAAGCAATTTGAGCTTGCTTTAGAGCTATTCGCATAAAGTATTCGTCACTGTATACGTTCATTTATCTGTTTATTTTCAAATTTAAACCAAATTTTCAATAGCTTTGGAGTCATTAAATATTAACGAACTAAAATCTAATTACTATGCCTTTTGAGTTACCACAATTAAACTACAGCCATGACGCTCTAGAGCCACACATTGACCATAAGACAATGGAAATACATCATGGAAAACACCATGCTGGATATACAGCAAAGCTTAACGCTGCCCTTGAAGGAACCGATCATTCTGATAAATCAATTGAAGAACTGATGACTAATCTAGATATGTCAAACGGAGCTTTAAGAAATAATGGCGGTGGATTTTACAATCACTCACTTTTTTGGAAAGTAATGTCACCTAATGGTGGGGGAACACCCTCAGGCTCTTTATCTGAAGCAATTGATAGAGACTTTGGTTCTTTTGAAAACTTTAAGGATTCGTTTTCAAAGGCAGCAGCTACACAATTTGGTTCAGGATGGGCTTGGTTATGTGCTAACAGCGACGGCAAACTAGAAGTTTGTTCTACCCCAAATCAAGACAATCCACTTATGCCAGGTGTGGGATGTGATGGAACTCCAATATTAGGAATTGACGTTTGGGAACACGCTTATTACTTAAATTACCAGAACAGAAGACCAGATTATATTGAAGCATTTTTCAAGGTTGTTAACTGGGAAGAAGTTCAAAACAAATATGCTCATTAATTAACCAAATTAATATAGAAAAATTAAGCCACTTTTTGTGGCTTTTTTGTTTTTTTAAACAAAGCATTTAGTAGTATAGATCCTACTACAATCATTGAGCCTAGATAAAAGTTTAGGCTCATTACTTCAGAATTTTTAAAAATTAAAAGTGCAAATAATATTGCGTAGATAGGTTCTAAGTTGACAGACAAATTTACTGTATATGGTTTTATAAACTTCATGACGTAAACTCCTAGAAGGAATGCAAAAGAAGTACAAATAATGCCTAAAACCATCAACCAAAAAAATTGAAGGGTATTTAGTGAAAGTTGTTCTAAGACAATGTCTCCATTTAAATAAAACAAAATACTTATCACCCAAAACCCACCCATAAGTTCATAAAAAGAAATAATAGCAGAGTCATTATCTTTGACAAGTACACTATTTATGACAGAAAAAAAAGCAGCTAAAAAAGCGGAAATTAATGCTAGAAAAATTGCTTTTAAATAGTCAGGGTGGTTTTCAAAATTTAAATCATTGACAATTATGGAAACGCCAATAATTACTAAAACACCTGTAAATAATTCTTTATAATCAATCCCTTTTCTGTAAACAACCCACTCTGCAAAGGAGGTGAAAAATGCTGTAGTTGACATAAAAACTAAGGCAATAGATACATTTGAAAGTGCAATTGCTTCAAAAAAGCAATACCAATGAAATGCAATTAAAACCCCATTTCCAAGAAGCTTTAAAAGTGTTTTTTTGGAAACTATGATGCTTTGTTTTTTAATGAGAAGATAGAGTAGAAGAGTAATCCACGCAATGAGCATTCTCCAGAACACAACCTCGCTAGTTGAGAGCCCGCTTAATCCCAAAATTTTCCCAATTATGCCAGTGAATCCCCAAATTAATATGGTGAAGTGGAGTATAAGGTGGTTTTTGTATTTTTTAATCAATTCTTATTTTTTCGCTTTATAAATCTATGATTTTACTTTATAAATTTTATCTAGCATTCAAAACTATTTCAGTTTAACCAAGAAGATTTGTATTTTTTTATTTAATTGTGGTAATTTCTTTATCTTAGCCTCATATTTAACTAATGAAAAGACTAAAAAAATTACTTTATTTTCTTTTTTTCGCATTAATTTTTTCTTCTTGTAAGAAAAGTGATCAAGTAGATTTATCCTCCCTTCAAACCTATCACCATGTTGCAATCCCTCTAGTAAGTGCAGAGATTGATGTAGAGGATATGTTAGAAAGAGACACTGGAGATATTATTAGCACAGGGACAGATGGAGAGTTGTTCTTGGCTTATGTTACTCCCCCAACCTCGATAAACGCTTCTGAAATAGTTGAGATTCCAGAACAAAGTTTTAGTATTTCTGTTAATCCAGCAACACAAAATTTACCCTCACTTAATAATTCCATTAGCTACGGAGATACTAATGTAAATACCTTTACTTTCCCATCTGGCGAGGAATTAACTTCCATTGAGTTTTCTCAAGGAATTTTAACTATTGATATTGTCAATAATTTAAGTCATCAGGTGGTTGTTAGTATTACCATTCCATCATTGGTGGATGATCAAGGAGGGTATTTTTCAGATATTTTAACAGCACCTGCTAATAATCCAGCAGTTACTCAAGCAAATCTTAGCAACTATATTTTTGATTTAACTAAAGGGAATATTGGATATAATGAGATGGTGGTCTATTTAGACGTTACTATTAATGGCTCAGGTAGCCCAATTAATACTACTGATGATCTTACTTTTTCATTTTCAATGGATAATTTAGAGTTTTCTACTATTTTGGGCGACATTAAATACCAGCAATTTGATTTAGGCTCCATTCCATTAGAGATAGATATATTTAGTAACTCAGAATCTGCGGTACAGTTTTTACTTACTAATCCAAAAATTGAGCACACTATCCAAAATAGTTTTGGTTTTACTGCCAATATGGGAATGCAATCTATGTATTATGAAGACCTTCAAGGAGTTTTTCTTGGAGATGTATTATATGATTCGGCTGCAGCTGGCAACCTTCAACCAGCACCATTTTATTTTCCAACAATTGAGCAGCCCTCCAATCAAGGAGATTCTGTAACATCCATTATTACTATGGACGCAACCAATAGTACTATCAACGAGTTAATTAATTCAACTCCAAAAAGTATTGTTAGTAATCCGGTGGTGGTGGTAAATGCTGATTCAACAATTACCAACAATAATTTTATTTCAAGTTCTAGTAAGATTTCTGTATCTACCGAAATCACTCTTCCTCTAGAAGGATATGCAGGCGGCTGGGTGATGGGAGATACTATTCCTTTTGATTTTAAAGTAGATGAATTATTTAGCTCAGAAACTGACATTGATTCAGCTGTAATTAAATTTTCTACTACCAACGGATGGCCAGTAGAGGTTAATTTTACTTTAGAGTTGTTAGATAGCAATATGAATTTATTGTCTTCTATTGCCGATGGGGAATTAGTTCTTCAATCGGCAACTTTGGATGCTAATGGAAAGGTAATTGAAGATTCAGAACAAAAAGTAACATTGCTCGGTTGTGATGAATCTTGCGTAGATAATTTAAACCAGACCAAGTTTGTGATTCTTCTTGTTACAGCAGGCACTTCAGATTTTGACAATCAGCAATCTGTAAAAATTTATAGTGATTACAAGTTACAATTGTCAATGGCATTACTAATTTCGGGGAGGATGTTTTAATGAGAAAAATAATTCTCATATCATTTCTTTTTCTTTTGACTAAAATCAATGCTCAGCAAGATTTTATATTGTATCATATGCCTTCTATTCCTCAGATTACACAAGTTGATCCAGCTTCTATGCCAGATTCAAAGTTGGATATAGGGTTGCCTATTATTTCTAGTGTATATGGCTCTGTTTTTAACACGGGCTTTTCTATAGGAGATATATTTTATCAAAATGCCGATGGTATTATGATGCCAGATGTCGACAATGCTATAGCAAAAATGTCTTCGGAAAACTTTTTCATCCTTAACGGCAGTACAGATTTAATGTTTGTTGGTTTTAAAGCAGGAAATAACTTCTTTTCTTTCAATGTTACGGAGAAGTTAGATTTTACTTTTAATTATCCAAAAGACTTGATTGTTCTTGCTATGGAGGGAAATGGGAATAATCTTTTAGGGAAAAGAGCTTCTTTGGATGGCCTAGGGTTTGATTTCACGCATTGGAGAGAATATGCCATTCACTGGGTGCACGATGTCCATCATAAATTTTCTTATGGCGCAAGACTAAAGTACCTCTACGGAATGGAAAACTTCACTACTGACGTTAGCTATATGGGCATTGAAACCGATCAAAATACGCATGCGTTAAAATTTGATATGGCTTTTGATTTTAGAACTTCGGGCCTTCCACAAGTAATGGTGGATGGTGACATCCCAGCAATTGGAGGACTGAATACCAACGATTCTTTGATAATGCAGCAGTCTGGATTTTCAGACGGATACATTAATAATTATTTATTTAATAGAAACAATCGTGGATTAGGAATTGATTTAGGATTCAATTA
>JADHMB010000005.1 GCA_016780365.1 Flavobacteriales bacterium | reverse complement strand
TATTTAAATCAATAACTTTTGGAAGTGAATCTCCTATATTTAGAATTAAAGTCTTGGTAAAATAATTTCTCTTTTCTACAGTTAAATAGTAAATATTATTTTCATGAATATGTAATTCAAAATTCCCCAAATCATTGGTATAACTTAAGTCTTTCGCATTAGTTGTTGAGTCTACAATTGTAATTTTCACAAAATTTAGAGGCTCTCCATCCTCAGCATCAATAATTTTTCCAATTGTAGGGGTATAATCATCGGTTATATAAACATTTATATCCTCTTCATTTTTAAACAAAATACTGGTATGAATATTTGCGATGCCATCTGCTTCTCCCTTGTAGGCATGGATTTCATAATCTTCTGCCATTTTCAATTTAAAATAAAAATGACCTGTGGAGTCAGTAAATGAAGAATCAATTTTAATCCCGTCCACGTTTATTAAATAAACTTTTGCATCCGACTGGATAGATTTGGTTTTTTCATCTAATACTATTCCTTTAAATTTTTGGAAAGCCAAATCTAATTCTAGGTTATGTTGTTTTTTGAATAAATAATTAGAGTCTATAAAAAACTCTTTTAGTCCAAATAAACTATCGTTAAACCCTTTTAATAATAACATTGAATCATTATTAAATGCGAATTGATAATAGCCCTCTTCGTCGGAAAAAATAGTCAGTTTTTTAGATCTTATACCATTATTAATGTCAATCTTAACATTTGGGATTATTTCACCTGTTGCTCTGGCCACAGTATAGCCTTGAATAGTTTTATCATCTTGAAAAATAATATCTTTTCTCTCATTTCTAAATAGAGTTTTGTCTGAAATTACAATAGTATCTCCAAAAAGATTTTTTTTGGTAGCTACCACTTTGTAAATTTTATTTTTTTTAAGTTCAAATCTATATTTTCCAGAAACGTTAGTATGAAACTGTTTTAATTCCTCGTCATGGTGATTTAGAAGTCTGACAGTCGTGTTTTTTTGTAAACTACTATCGCTACTTAACCTAATGTATCCTTTCACATAAGGTTGGATAGGTGTCATATGTGCTAAATATATATCCTCATCTCCCTTTCCACCTGCTCTGTTAGAATTTAATATTGCAATACTTTCATCAAATGGGTGTAGTACAAAATGAATGTCGTCTCCAGCAGAATTTACCGGGTATGGTAAATGTTTAACATCATAAACACTGTCATTACTAATTTTACATTTAAAAATATCTGCCTTCCCATATCCAGCTAATCCGTTAGATGAAAAATAAAGTATACTATCGTCATAAATTCTTGGCGACTCCTCTCTGTATGGTGTATTCACTAATGGTCCAAGATTTATTGCTTTGCCCCATTTTCCAGATTTTTTTTGGTGAGAAACGTAAATATCTGTCTGCCCATAGCCTTTTCTCTTATCCGACACGAAATAAATTGTCTTTCCGTCTGAGCTCATGCATACTTCCCCTGATCCAGCCGAGCTTGATAAAAAACTTACTGGGATACGGCGTCTTAAATAAAGTTTTTTCTTTTCAGAGTTTAATTTCCCTTGATAGATTAATGGGTTAAGAGAGGCATCGGAATTTGAATTGGTTAAATAAGGATGCCTGGTATATAATATTTTTTTATTTGAACTATTGGTGTTAAAACTAGTGACATTAAAATTTTTGTGAAAAATAATTTTTTCATTTTTTATAATAGCAGAATCTGGAATAGAATTATTTACCGATTTAAAGAGCAAAGGGATTTTTAAATCCACCTTATTGACATATGTTCTTGGTGAAATAGTACTTCCATAAGAGAGAATTTTATTTAATTTCTCAGTAAATTCTTTTTTCTCTTTCAAAGTTAAAGAGTCATTATTGGATATTAAATTAATATTATTTGCCAATGCATTATTCTTCCCTTTTTCTAGTATATAATAAATACCATCATCATAAAAAGACGGCGAAAATTCAGAAGAAGCAGAATTTATTTGTTCAAACGCTACTAGTTTTTTAAAGATTTTAATAGTATCCCACTTTATTAGAGAATCTATGGATTCAATTTGAAATTGCAGTCGTTTCCTTGTGCTGTCTATTGCAAATAATTCGTTGAATATTTTTTTGGCAGCTTTGAATCTTCCAGTACTTTTTAATGCAATACCATAGTGGTATTTTACCGAGAAATCTTTAGGATTTTGGTCTAGAATTTTTTTAAAAATAGGGATAGACTTTTGAAAATCATTAGTATAGAAATAACAAAAAGCATGTTTTTCTAATTGACTTAGTGTTAAATCATTTTCTTCACTATATATTGATGCTGCTGTTTTGTATTCAAAATTGTCATAAAGAATATCTGCCAACTTTACTTGACTATTTACTGCGCTAAAACAAAAAATAGCTATTATGAAAAGTATAATCTTTCTCATTTTTATTGAGATCAATTTTCGGAGCTAAAACTTGAGTAGACTCTGTTTCTGTTTTTCCAAGGTGTTTTAGATTGGTTGTCTTTTTTAAGTTTGTAGCTTAAGAAAATTTCGTGAGTACCAGAATTATAAGTTTTAATTTTTGAAATGCCTACATCGTAAGAGTAACCTATAGTAGCAGTTCCAATATTAACTCCTCCAATAAATGAAACAGCATCTTTATTTCTATAAGATAATCCTAATGAATATGCATTCTTAACAGTAAATTTTAGATTGCCATCCATTTGAATGAGACTATTATTCATAGTTCTTATAATCATAGAAGGTTGTAATTCGAATATTGCTCCAATTTTAAAGTTGTAGCCACCGTGAATGTAAAAAACTCTATCTAAGGTATTTAGAATAGGGGTGGTTAAAGCCAATAAATCTGTTTTAT
Organism: Flavobacteriales bacterium; assembly: GCA_016780365.1. Lineage (GTDB taxonomy): Bacteria > Bacteroidota > Bacteroidia > Flavobacteriales_D > Parvicellaceae > MED-G20. The sequence goes on along the minus strand of JADHMB010000005.1, from coordinate 53,333 downwards.
TTTCAAATAAATTATAGCCAGAAAAGCCAACAAAATGTCTATCTCCAGACCAATACAAACCAAAGTTGCAGTCACCAATTAATTGATTACTTAAATTGCCAACAGCAACATCCCCAGGAACATCTGTTATAAGACGATCTCTATCTATAGAAAATTGTGTTAATGATCCTGAAATTCCAAATGATAATTTTGTTCTTTTACTAGTCTTTATATTGTATGCAAAAGCTGAGTTGATTCCAGTTCTTCTAGAAGGTCCTGAAGCATCATTAAAAACATGTGCTCCAATTCCAGTATTATCTCCAAGAAATGTATGATACATTAAGTTCTGGGTTACAGGGGCTTCGTCAATACCTACCCATTGTCTTCTAAAACTTATTGAAAGAGGAGAATAAGATTTAGTACCAGCAACTGCAGGATTTATAGCAAAGTCATTAAAAAGATATTGACTTGTCATACTATTTTGTTGGCTTTTATAAGTAAGTATTATTAAAAGACATATAGATGTAATAAAAATTCTTTTCATGATTTTATCTTATTATAGTTATTGGTCCAGTTTGATTGGTTATCTCTCCTAAGGCGTCTGTAAGTTCAATAGTGTAATAATACGTTCCAGAAGGAATACCTAATCCATCTGTAGTTTTGCCATCCCAACTCATAGTATTTCCCCCATTAAACTCCCATATTTGATTCCCCCATTTATTGAAGATAACTAGACTTACTTCTTCATAATTTGGAAAGTTAAGACTCCAATTATCATTAATTCCATCATTATTTGGACTAAAAGTGTTTGGCATTTCAATACATTCTAATGTGTTGTCAAAAGTTATGCTATCTAAAAATTTATAGCAATTATTAGCATCTGATACCAACACATTATAAATTTCATTATTTGCAAACATTAAAGGGTTTTCATAGCTTCCATCAGACCAGTCATACCCATAGTATCCCATCCCATTTTGAGAATGGATATGAATCATAATTCCTCCTTCAGCACATGTTTCTTGTTCAATTGAATAATCTAGTATAATTGGACTGCTTTCAATTTGAATAGTCTCAACATCTGTGGCAATACATGGACCTAAAGTATAAGTGTAAGTAATATTGTGGGTACCCACTCCTGCAATTTTTGGGTCAAAAAATCCATTATTCACTCCATTTCCAGAGAACGTGCCACCAGATGGATTACCACCTTCAAGCTCAAATATAGGTGAATCATCTCCACATATATTATCCAATTCACTTAAATGGGTTTCTAACGTGTAAACATCAATTGTTAATCCAACACAATTACTGGCTGGACATAATCCACCTTCTGCTCTCACATAGTAATTTGTTGTGGTAGAAGGAGATACAGATATTTGATTATTGGTTGTTGTGGAGGCAATTAAAGTTCCTGTTCCGCAGGAGCCTTTATACCAAACCCATTGGCTCCCATTTATTAAGCTATTTGAGTTATCGATTGAAATTGTAGATGAGTTGCCATTACATATTTCATAAAGATTAGCACTAATTGACGTAGGATCAATATTTGCTTCTAAAACTACTACAGGAAACTGAGCAGAATTCGTGCAATTGTTACTATCTGTATAGCTATATGTTACAACATGAGATCCTATTCCTGAAATGTTTGGATCAAATGTACTACCAAGAACTCCAACTCCAGAATAAGTTCCCCCTTGCGGAAAGCCACCTTGAAGAATAAAAGCATTAGACTCACATGTAGAATCAACATTCGAATGGTAAACATTCAAATCATAAGTATTAATTAAGATTTCTTGACAAGCTGATGCCCCACAAGCCCCTCCGTTGGCTCTAACATAATACATTGTAGTAGCTGCAGGAGTTACAGATATAGATGTTCCAGTTCCTAAAAAATTAGAGCTACAAGCACCTTCATACCAGCTCCAGTTTGCTCCAGTTCCTAATTGTCCTCCAATTACACTCAAAGTAGAAGATCCTCCAGTACAAAAATTATTAATGCTAGTTTGGATTCCGCTTGGTGATATTGAGCCGTCTTTTGTAATTATAGTAACTTGTTTACATAGAGATGATTCACAAGGACCAACTATTTTAGCATAATAAGTAGTTGATGAATCTGGATAAACAGAAATTGAATCACCTGTGCCAATTATTGGAGAACCACAGTAACTTTTATGCCAAACAATGGAATGATTTATTGGTAATGTAAAGCTATAATTTGCGAATAATTTGACTTCTGTTTGTGGACAAACGGTATCTAAAGTACTCCATGTGGAATCAGAGTTGTTAAAAAGCGAATCAATAATAATAGAGTCCAAAGAAGGAGTTTCTATAACAAAAACTTCTCCAGAAATACAGCTTGAGACGTCGCAAGAGTCGGCTTTACAATAAAAAGTGGTTGTAGTATTAACTGGTATATTTATAAAGTTATTATTAAAGGATGTTGCAATTAATGTTCCTCCGCAGTTGCCAGTAAATAATTGCCAGCTTGTACTATTTCCTAAATTCCCCCCGTCAATGGTAATATTAACATAGCCAATTCCACAAAGTGTATCATCACTGAATTGAATTGCATTTATTGAACTCGTACATTGACTATGATAGATTTGACAAATAAACGAGTAAAAAAACAATGTTATAAAAGCATACTTTTTCATATTTTTTTGATAGTTATATAATGTATATAAAGATACTTAATTTGAATTTAAATTAAATATTACATTTTACAATCCATAAAATATTAATGAGTATGATTTGAGTATAGAAGTTAAAGACAGAACAAAAAATATTTTAATGTATCCTAAAATTATTTTGAGTTATATTTTAGAATATTAAAAACTGTCTTCAATTTCTTTATAAATTAGCATGAATGAAATCTAAAAGACATAAATCAAATTCCTTAGCAGAGCTTTCTACAATATTTGGAATGACTTTGCTTTTAACCTTGTTTGGTGTTTTTGTTTATTTCATGTGGACAGCTAATAAAAAGTCAGCCGAAATTAAAGAACAATTAAGTATGGATATTCTTTTCCATGAAACTGTAGATGAATCTATAGTTAGAATGATGGAAAAAAAACTAAAGTCTATGGATGGAATTGTTAAAAAAGCGCTTTATGTATCTAAAGAAGATGCGCAAAAATTAATGCTTAAACACGTAGGAAAAGATGCTTTTGAAATTTTAGACGGAGTCAATCCTTTGCCTTCCTCAATTCATGTAAATCTTAGTTCTAATTATGTTAATCCTGATAGTGCTGCAAATTTTGCAGCCCAAATTACCAAGGGAAATGAACATATAATTTCAGAGGTTGCTTACAATGAGTCTCAATTTTTAGAAATAGGAACAGTGTTTAAAAATTTTGAACTAATCATGCTTTTTATAGCTGGAGTTTTATTAATAATTGCAATTTTACTTATATACAATACCATTAGACTAGCTGTTTTTTCAAAAAGATTTATGATTAGAACCATGCAACTAGTTGGCGCTAAATCTTTTTTTATAAGAAGACCTTTTATTTTAAAAGCATTTTACCAAGGATTAATTTCTGCAGTTCTAGCAGTACTATTTTTGTTGTCCTTATGGTATTCATTTACAGTTATAAACCCTAATATTATTTCAGAACTAAGTACAGATAAATTTCTTCTGAATAATGAAATATTGGAATTTTCAGTAATTTCTTTAGGAATTCTTGTTACAGGTATTTTAATAAGTGTTGTGTCCACCTATTTTGCACTCAACAAATTTATTTGGGTTAAATCAGAAAAACTATATTAATATGGAAGAAAAAACTAAAATGGTACTAGGTAGAAAAAATTATATGTTCATAATTATTGGTTGTATAGTTGTTCTGTTGGGATTTGTTTTAATGTCTGGCGGTGGTTCAGAAGATCCAAATGTTTTTAATGAAGATGAACTCTTTTCATTTAGAAGAATTACTCTTGCTCCATTTTTGGTCATGTCAGGCTACGGCTTAGTTCTTTTTGGAATAATGAAAAAGCAATAGTTTTTTTTGGATTATTTAACAGCTTTAGTTTTAGGAATTGTTCAGGGGCTAACGGAATTTTTGCCTGTTAGCAGTAGTGGCCATTTGGAAATCATTAAAGCAATATTTTCCACTGATTTTGATCCTAAAGAGAGTCTAATTATGACTGTTGTATTGCATTTTGCAACCGCTTTAAGCACCATTTTTATCTTTCGAAAAGAGATATTTCAAATAATAAGTGGTGTTTTTTCAAAAAAATCTTCTAAAGAAAGAATTTTCTCATTAAATATTATTGTTTCTATGATTCCTGCCGCTGTAGTAGGTGTTTTTTTTAATGACATTATTGAGTCCCTATTTGATGGTCAATTAGTCTTAGTTGGCTTTATGCTTATAATCACAGGAGCCCTTCTATTTTTTGCAGACAGGGCAAAGCCAACCAATAATACAATTAGTACTTCACAAAGTTTTCTTATTGGAATTGCCCAGGCAATAGCAATTTTACCTGGTATTTCAAGATCTGGAGCCACAATTGCTACATCTGTTATTTTAGGATTAGATAAAACATCATCTGCAAAATTTTCATTTTTGATGGTTGTGCCTTTAATTTTTGGAAAAGTAGCAAAAGACCTTATGGATGGAAATATTTTTTCTGAAGCAATTAATTTAGGACCGCTAACCCTTGGTTTTTTTGCTGCTTTTTTCACAGGATTATTTGCATGTAAATGGATGATAGGTATTGTAAAGTCTAGCAAATTAAAATACTTCTCTTATTACTGTTTTACAGTTGCCGCTATCACAATCATATTTAAACTATTATGAAGGAAATTCCTTTTGAGTTAGGTGCTGTTTTAGTGGTTGACAAACCACTAAATTGGACATCATTTGATGTAGTTAAAAAAATTAGGTATACAATTTGTAAACAGTTCAATCTAAAAAAAATAAAAGTTGGACACGCAGGAACCTTAGATCCTCTTGCATCTGGTGTGGTAGTTATCTGTACTGGAAAAAAAACTAAAATAATAGACCAATTTATAAACGAGTCTAAAGAGTATACAGGAGAAATTAGATTAGGGTCAACCACTCCTTCATTTGATTTAGAAACGGAAATTGATAAAGAGTTTCCTTTACCCGCTTTAAATGATAACATTTTGAAAAAGATCTCTAATAATTTTACTGGGGAGATATTACAAGTGCCGCCTATTTTCTCAGCTAAAAGAATAAATGGTAAAAGAGCCTATCAATACGCTAGAAATAATGAAGAAATAGTTTTAAAACCTAATTCGGTTACCATTCATAGTCTAGAACTTAAAGCGATTGATAAAAACACATTAAGGTTTAATTGCCATTGCTCAAAAGGAACTTATATTAGGTCTTTAGCACGAGATATTGGTCTTTTTTTAGACAGTGGTGGGCATTTAATATCTTTAAAACGAATAAAGTCAGGAAATTTCTCTCTAGAAATGGCAAAATCTATAGACGAATGGGTAGATATCATAAAAGCATCATAATTTTTATTAATTTCGTGCCTCATTTATAAATCAAAGCATGAAGTTATCACAATTTGAATTTGAATTACCAGAAAAGTTAATTGCTGAGTATCCAGCAGATCAAAGAGATGAATCTAGATTAATGGTTGTCCACAGAGATTCTGGAAAAATAGAGCATAGGCAGTTTAAAGATGTTATCGACTATTTCGAAGATGGAGATGTAATGGTAATGAATGACACTAAGGTATTTCCTGCAAGAATGTATGGTAATAAAGAAAAAACAGGTGCTAAGATTGAAGTTTTTCTACTAAGAGAATTAAACAGAGAGAGTTTATTGTGGGATGTTTTAGTTGATCCTGCAAGAAAAATAAGAATTGGCAACAAACTATACTTTGGAGAAGAAGATGATTTGGTTGCTGAAGTTATAGATAACACTACATCTAGAGGAAGAACACTCAGATTTTTATTTGACGGTTCATATGAAGAATTTAAGGCCACTATTACAAAGCTTGGTCAAACTCCACTTCCAAAGTATATCAAAAGAGATCCTATTCCAGAAGACAAAGAGAGATACCAAACAATTTTTGCAAAAAACGAAGGTGCTGTTGCTGCTCCGACTGCTGGATTGCACTTTAGCAAACAATTAATGAAAAGACTAGAAATTAAAGGAATTGATTTCACACCTATTACTCTCCATGTAGGTTTAGGTACTTTCAGGCCTGTTGAAGTAGAAGATTTAACAAAACATAAAATGGACTCTGAGGAGCTATATATCGGTGAAGAAACAGTAAGACTGGTAAATGATGCTAAAAGAAATAAAAGGAAAGTATGTTCTATTGGAACCACAGTCACTAGGGCTTTAGAGTCATCGGTAACTGTAACCAAAGAACTAAAACCTTTTGCTGGATGGACCAATAAATTTGTCTTTCCGCCATATCAATGCAAAATTCCAGATGCGATGATTACCAACTTTCACACTCCTAAATCAACATTACTAATGATGATTTCTGCCTACTGTGGCCACGATTTAGTTATGAAAGCTTATAAAGAGGCAATAAAAGAAAAGTATAAATTCTATTCTTACGGGGACGCTATGTTAGTTCTCTAATTTTAAAAACCTCTTTTAAGAGGTTTTTTTTTGATGAAAAAAAAAATAGACATAAGACAACTCTCCCTTGACAATCTAACAGATGAAATTGTAAAATTAGGAGAGAAACCCTACAGAGCCCAACAAATTCATGATTGGCTTTGGAAAAAAAGAGCCATTAACTTTGATCAAATGACTAATTTATCCAAGTCATTGAGAATATTAGTTGAAGAAAACTTCATTATTAATGCTTTGGTTTTAAGTGAAGCTCAAGTTAGTAAAGACAGAACCATTAAAAATGCATTTTTATTAGCTGATGATGCTGTTATAGAAGGTGTTTTAATTCCAACAAAAAAAAGAATGACTGCTTGTGTTTCTGTACAGGTAGGATGTAGTTTAGATTGTGCTTTTTGCGCAACAGGAAGACTTAAAAGAATTAGAAATCTAAATGCAGATGAGATATACGATCAAGTAGTGATGATTAATGATCAAGCTAAAAAAGAATACAGCCTACCAATTTCCAATATTGTCTATATGGGAATGGGAGAGCCATTACTGAATTATAGCAATGTTCTAAAGTCAGTAGAAAGAATAACATCTGAAAATGGGTTAGGAATGTCACCAAAAAGAATAACAATTAGTACTGCTGGAATTCACAAAAAAATAATAAGGCTAGCGGATGATGGTGTGAAATTTAATTTAGCTCTTTCCCTTCATGCAGCTAATGATAAAAAAAGAAATAAAATAATGCCTATAAATGAATCCAATTCTCTTGGAGCATTAAAAGATGCAATGATATATTTTTCTGAAAAAACTAGGACTAGACCAACTTTAGAATATATTATTTTTAAAGATTTTAATGACGAAATTATAGATGCTGAAGAATTGGTCCAATTTGTAAAATCATTTCCTAGTAAAGTTAATATCATTGAATACAATTCCATTGATGATGGTAAATACCAACAAGCTGACCCTATAAAAGTAGATGCTTTTGCAGATTATCTAGAATCTAAAAATGTTATAGTTAACATTAGAAGAAGTAGGGGGAAAGATATAGATGCTGCTTGCGGACAACTAGCTAATAAGAATGAGTTAGCTAATTAGTTTTTTAGTACTTTTTCTCAAAAAAGAATAACATATTATAGCAGATAAAATATCTGAAATAGGGAAAGAATACCAAACTCCTTCAATACCAAAATACCTAGGTAATATTAAAACTAAAGGAATAAGAAAAACTCCTTGTCTAATTAAAGTAAGAAAAAGAGCAGGTTTTGCTTTTCCAATAGCTTGATAAAAAGAAGGCGGAATTAAATGAAAAACAATAATTGGCGTAGAGGAAAAAATCCAAAATATAGCGTTTGGGGCATATGTTATAAGTTTTTGATCTTTGGTGAAAATATGTGGAATTAGATCCGCTCCAAAAACAAGTAAACCTCCTATAAAAGAAGCAATAATCACCCCGCTGATTAAGGCGGTATTAATTACTTTGCTTACTCTTTCATATTTCTTAGCTCCAAAATTATATCCTGCTATAGGCATAAATCCTTGGGCAATTCCAATCAAGGGGAACAATGCAAACATGGTCATTCTCGTTGCAAGTCCATAAACAGAAATAGCTATTTCTCCACCCATTCCCCCTTCTAGATTTCCGTAATAATATAAGGTGTTATTAAGTACTATTGCAAGAAGACTAATAGTTCCTTGACGAACGAGATTTACAGAGCCAATACTGAAAATTTCAGAAATAATTTTTTTATCAATTTTAAATAGTTGAGGTATGACTTTTAATTCTCCTTTCCCTGAAATATAAAAAAAAGCTATAAATACCGCACACCCTATATATGAAATACTTGTTGCCCATCCAGCTCCCTCCATCCCCCAATTCATTATATCAATAAATAGGTAATCTAAAAAAATATTTAAAACGGAAGGAATCAATAGAGCTACCATCGCAACCTTGGCTTTGCCTTCAGCTCTTAGATTATTATTGGCCATCATGGAAAGTGCTAAAAAAGGAATTCCCAGTAGAACAATATTAAAGTAGGAAATAGCAAGAGGCATAATTCCTCCCTTTGCTCCAAAGGCATTTAGTATTGGAATTTTTAAAAACAATCCTACAATTAAGGCAACTATTGCTAGGATAATCGTTAAAGTAATTTGATTATTGAATGATAGTAAGGCCTTTTCTTTTCTACCTTCTCCCAAAGCACGAGAAACAATACTCCCACCACCAATTCCAATAGACATGCCAATGGAAGAAAAAAGAAATGAAATTGGAAAAATTACAGAGATTGCACCTATAGCTAATTCTCCAATATATTGACCTACAAAGAAAGTATCTACCACCATATTTACAGACATCACCATAAAGCCGATTGCAGCAGGGAGAGCTTGCCTTAGTAAAAGTCTTGGAATAGGATCTATGCCAAGATAACTTGATTTTTCTTCGCTAATGTTTTTAGACATCTAAACCTTACAAAAGATTATTCTTAAAAATATAATCCGCTATTTGAACAGCATTTGTAGCGGCACCTTTTCTTAAATTATCGGCAACAATCCAAATATTTAAACCATTTTCAACAGTTTCATCTTTTCTAATTCTTCCAACAAAAACATCATTTTTTCTATGGGCTGTTATTGGCATTGGATATTCAAATTTTGAAGGGTTGTCCTGAACTTTAACTCCAGCTGTTTCAGAAAAAGTCTTTTTAATTTCTTCTATTTGGAATGGTTTATGGGTTTCAACATTTATAGATTCACTATGGCCTCCAACTACGGGGATTCTTACCACAGTTGCAGTTATTTTAATACTAGAGTCATTGAATATTTTACGAGTTTCATCTATTAGCTTCAACTCTTCTGTGGTATAACCATTTTCTAGAAAATCTCCGCCATGGGGAAAACAATTTTGATCTATTTGATAGGGATATACTCTTTGTGGTTTTAGTCCTTGTCTTTCATCCATCATTTGTTTTACAGCAGCTTGTCCAGTTCCACTTACAGATTGGTAAGTAGAGATAACCAATCTTTTTAACCCAAATTTCTTGTAAATATCGTTTAATGCTACCACCATTTGAATAGTAGAACAATTTGGGTTGGCAATTATTTTATTGGATTTTTTTAAAACAACTCCATTTACTTCTGGCACTACAAGTGGAATATTTTCTTCCATTCTAAAAAACGAGGAATTATCTATTACACTTGTTCCAGCGTCAACAAATATTTGAGCCCATTTTTTGGAAACTTTGCTGCCTGCACAAAAGATTGCTATTTCAGGTATTTTATCGATTGCTTCTTGGATACCTACTATCGTAATTTTCTCAGTTTTGAATGCTACTTTTTTACCAATATTTTTTTTAGAAGCTACCAAAATTAGCTCTGTAATCGGAATGGATAATTCGCTTAATACGTTTAAAACCTCATTTCCAACAAGACCAGTACATCCTACAATAGCTAATTTCATATTATGACTTTGTCCAAAAGTAGTATATTTATTTCTACAAAAATTACATCATGAAAAGGATTGGGAGTTTAATTGTTTTTTGTTTTTACTTTGGAACTTTTTTTTCTCAATTAACAGAAAATTTTTCAGATGGAGATTTTAATAATAATCCAAAGTGGACAGGAGATACTTTAGAATTTATAGTTAATTCGGATTTTAAGCTTCAACTCAATGGTCCGTCTAATACCGACACTTCTTACTTATGTGTTGAAACAGGTACTCTTAATTTTAATGCCGATATTTCTTGGGAATTTTATATTAAACTCGATTTCTCTCCCTCCAATAATAACAATGTTAGGTACTATTTGACCTCAAATAACAATAATTTAAAAGGCTATTTAGAAGGTTATTTTATTCGAGTTGGTGAAAATGGGTCTTTGGATAAACTAAAACTTTACAGACAAGATGGACTAAATACAACATTGTTGGGCTCAAGTATTCATACTTCTTTTGGGGTAAATCCAGAATTTAGAGTTAGAGTAAATCGAGATATCAATGGAAATTGGGAAGTTCTTAGCGATTCTACAGGGGGGAATAATTTTATTTATGAATTAGGAGTTAGCGACAACAACCATACTTTCTCCACATTTTCTGGCCTTTGGTGTAAGCACACTTCTTCAAATAATGATAATTTCTTTTTTGACGATATTAATATTTCTGGGAGTGTAATAGTGGATAGTCTTTCACCATATGTTGAAGCAGCAATTGTAACTGGAAAAAACTCTATTGAGCTACAATTCTCTGAACCTTTGAACCAAACAGTCTTAGATGTAAATAATTATAATTTAATCAGTAGTAATTTCCCGAATCCGAGTTCAATTAACACTACATTATCTGGATATGATTTAATTTTTCAAGACTCTTTTTTCGGAAATCAAACCTTAGAACTTACGATATCAAATATTGAAGATTTATCTGGAAATATAATGTTTGACACCTTACAAATACTGGTTCCGGATACTGCCCAAGCTGGAGAAGTTTTAATAAATGAAGTATTATTTGACCCGCTTTCTGGTGGTTCTGATTATGTGGAAATAGTCAATAATAGCAATAAGTCTTTCGATATTTATAAATATTTTATAGCTGACTTTGACAATGGGATATCCAACTTAAAGCAAATAGACCAACATTTTATTTTAAGCCCAGGAAATTTTGCACTATTATCAGAAGATTCATCGCAGATATTAAATGATTATCCAACCAACAATCCTCAAGCATTTATTCAGATGGACATACCTAGCTATCCAAATGATTCTGCTACTATTTATATCTTAAGTCCAGACTCAATAGTTTTAAATAAATTTAGTTATACTGACGATATGCACTTTGATTTAATCAAAGATCCAGAGGGTGTTTCTTTAGAAAGAATTTTAATAAACAGCAATAATTCAAATGCAAATTTAACTTGGCACAGTGCAGCTGAAAATGTAGGCTGGGGAACTCCAGGAGTTGTTAACTCCCAATATATACCAAGCATGTCTAATTCGGATTTCAGTGCATTAAATGAGGTTTTTTCACCCGACAATGATGGTTACCAAGATATTGCAGTTTTCTCCTATAATTTGCCAACAATTGGAATGGTTGGAAATGCAGTAATTTACGACAACCGAGGAAGGTTAATCAAACAGATTTTAAATAACGAGCTTTTAAGTGCCAGCGGTGAATTTTCTTGGGACGGTATCAACGAATACGGTCAAAAAGCATCTGTTGGAATTTATTTGGTGTATTTTGAATGCTTCTCCAATGATGGTCAAATCATTAACTATAAAGCTACTATAACTTTAAAAACTAGATTTTAATATTAAGCTTTGTAAATAAGTTTATTCAAAAACTAAATGCAATGTTAATTTTTGGATATTTGTTTCCAATTGAAAATGACCGTAGAAGATATTAAAAATCCTGTCAAAGAGGAGATGGCACTATTTGAAAAAAAATTCAAATCCGCCATGAAGAGCGACGTTGCTCTTTTAGATAAAATAACGCATTACATTATAAAGAGAAAAGGAAAGCAATTAAGACCATTATTTGTCTTTCTCACAGCAAAAATGTTTGGCCCTGTTCAAGAAGGAACATATACAGCTGCATCTTTAATTGAATTACTCCACACTGCCACACTTGTTCATGACGATGTGGTAGACGATGCATTTGAAAGAAGAGGATTTTTATCTATAAATGCACTTTGGAAAAATAAAATTGCTGTATTAGTTGGCGATTTTTTACTATCACAAGGACTTCTTCTAACCACATCAGAAAACAGGATAGATTTACTGAATATAGTTACTAAAGCTGTTAAATCCATGTCTGAAGGGGAGCTACTTCAAATGGAAAAGTCAAGGAAAATGGACATCACAGAAGATGTTTACTATAAGATAATTGAACAAAAAACAGCTTCATTAGTAGCTGCATGCTGTGGAACCGGAGCCTGTTCTGTTACCGATAATCAAGAAATTATTGCCACTATGGAGAAAGTAGGTGTCTATGTAGGAATGGCTTTCCAAATAAAAGACGATATTTTTGATTATGGATTTTCAAAAGATATAGGGAAACCTACCGGAATAGATATTAAGGAAAGAAAGCTAACTCTACCTCTAATTCACGTACTTCAAAAAGTGGATAAGAAAAGCAAAAGAATGATCATTAACACCATTAAAAAAGACAAACAAGACCCAGTAAAAATCAATAAAATCATATCAATTGTTATTGAAAATGGTGGAATTCAATATGCGGAAAATAAAATGCATGAGTATAAAAATCTTGCCTTAAAAGAGCTGGATCAATTACCCAATTCTCCGGCCAAAGAATCTTTTATTGGACTAATTCACTATTCAATAAACAGAAAAAAATAAAGATTGTTTATTTTTGAATTATATGTCGAATGAGATTTCTAAAAATTTAAAAGAACAGATATCGCTTTTGGAAAATGTTCCAGGGGTATATCAGTTTTACGATATCTCAGAATCTTTACTATATGTTGGTAAAGCAAAAAAACTCAAAAACAGAGTAAGCTCCTATTTTAATAAAATAAAATTTGAAAATAGAAAAACTCAAGTAATGGTTCAAAAAGTAGAATCATTAAAAACCATTCAACTTAATTCGGAGATAGATGCATTACTACTGGAAAATTCATTAATTAAAAAATACCAACCGCGATACAATATTCAACTTAAAGACGATAAAACTTATCCTTGGATTTGTATTAAAAATGAATTTTTCCCTAGAGTGTTTTATACGAGAAAAAAAATTAAAGATGGCTCTTTATACTTTGGCCCATATCCCTCTGTGAAAGTTGTTAAGGCTGTTTTAGAATTGGTGAAAGATAGTTTTGAGATACGCACTTGCGATCATCAGTTGAGTCCCCAAAAAATAGAAGATAAAGTTTTCAAAACATCAGTAGACTTTTATATTGGCAATTGTAAAGGTTGTTGTCAGGGAGAAGTGGATGTTGAGATTTATCAAGAACGCTTAAATAATATGAAGCAAGTTTTGTATGGAAATACCTTCAAAGCTTTGAAGGCTTTAAGAGAGGAGATGAAAGACCACGCTAGAGTATACCAATATGAAGAAGCTGAAAAGCTAAAAATAAAGATTAAAAACATTGAAAAATTCCAGGCAAAATCTGTCGTAGTTGACTCCAATATTTCTTCTCTTGGTGTAATTAATATTGTAAGCCATGATAACTATGCTTTCGTTAACACTTTAAAAGTTATGAATGGTGCAATTACAAAATCAAAAACAACGGTAGTAAAGAAAAAGTTAGAAGAGAGCGAAGATCAAATTATATCCTATGTCATTGCGGATAATTTAAATGACTTTTTTGACCATGTAAAAGAAATTATATCGCCATATTTAATAGCATTAGAAACAGCTATTAATTTTCATATTCCTCAAAGAGGAGATAAGAAAGCATTGCTTTTATTGTCTAAGAAAAATGCATTGGCAAAAAAAATAGAATTCTTAAAAACAGAAGCCATCAAAAACCCTGAGACGCCAACTGTTAAATTATTGGAAATATTTAAAAAGGACCTTAGGCTCAATCAAAGGCCTGTTCATATGGAATGTTTTGACAATTCTAATATCCAAGGGAATTTTCCAGTTGCTGCTTGTGTTGTTTTTAAAAATGGCAAACCAAGTAAAAAAGATTACAGACTTTTTAATATTAAAACTGTGGAGGGACCAGACGATTTTGCATCTATGGAAGAGGTAATATTTAGAAGATACCAAAGATTAATACAAGAAGAAAAATCTTTACCTCAATTAATTGTAGTAGATGGCGGAAAAGGACAGTTGTCCAGTGCTCTGAAAAGTTTAGAAAAGCTAAAACTTGCAAAAAAGATAGCCATTATAGGAATTGCAAAAAGATTAGAAGAAATCTATTTTCCTGGGGATCAATATCCACTTTATCTAGATAAAAAAACCCCTACTTTAAAAGTAATTCAAAATATGAGAAATGAAGCCCATAGATTTGGAATTACCCACCATAGAAATAGACGTATGAAAGGCTTAGTTAGAACTGAACTAACAAGTATAGAAGGAATGGGAGAAAAAACAATTACTATGCTGCTTTCTAAATACAAATCTGTAAATAATCTAAAGACTATTTCACTAACTGAACTTGAAGATTTATTAGGGAAATCGAAGGCAAATAAAATTTTTAATGGCCTTAAGACCAAGTAAAAAACTTTTACAATCCTAGATTTGGAATCTTAACACAATATTTGTTATTTTGAATCAATAACCAATGTTAGAAATAAATCAAATTATAAAACAGCTTTTACAATTACATGATTGTGTAATATTCCCTAATCTTGGAGGATTTGTTGCACAATATTCTCCAGCAAATTTTGATGAAAAAAAATCTGTTTTATCCCCTCCCCATAAGCAAATTCTATTTAATAAAAATCTTGTAAATAACGATGGATTACTGGTAAACGCCTTTGCTCAAAAAAATAATATTTCATATGAAAATGCTGTACAAGGGTTAACAAACATTCTTTTAGAAATAAATAAGAATTTAAAGACTCAAAATAAGCATGAATTTCAAGGAATAGGCATTTTATATAATAATGAAGGGGTATTAAATTTCAAGCAAAAGTCCAATAATTTACTCTCCTCTTCCTATGGCCTAATGCCGTTAAATATCGACGAATTTAAGATGTCTAGTAAATCAGAAAAAGTTATTGATTTAAATCCTTCTAAATATTTAAAAACACAAATTAAAAATTGGGCTTTAGCAGCAAGTGTGATTCTAGTAGTTTTTTATTCTGCTTGGATTCCTATTCAAACTCAGTTACTCAAACAAGGTGGAGAATTTAACTACTCGGATTTAAATCCTTTTACATTTAAAAAAGCCAATGTATTGGCTATTGATGAAGTTAAGTTACACCCTCCCAAAAAAGAAATAAAAGCTATCCAGTCAATTGAAAAAACATCAGAAAAAAGTAATTCTATAATTTTAAAAAGCGAATTAAAAAACAAGATTAGTCCTGCTGTTATTACAAGTAATCAATCTGTGAATGAAATATATGAAGTAGTAATTGGCTCATTTACAAAGGAGTTAAATGCTAAAAATATGATTGACAAATTAAAAACTAAAGGAATAAGCGCAAGAAAATTAAAAAAAGAAAATAAATTATTTAGAATATCTGTCGGCAAATTTTTAAATAAAAATAATGCCAAAAAATTACAAAAATCAATCAGTAAAAGACATAAAATCTCTTCTTGGATTTTGACTAAGTAATGCCAAGTGAAGAGTATAAAAAAGCCTACCTTTTCTTGTCTAATAAATGTTCGAAAAAGGAATTATCAGCAAAGGAAGCATTAATAATATGCTCCAAATACAAGCTTAAGATTGTAGAGAAAAACAAATTAATCAACGAACTCAAAAAGAACCAGTTCATAGACCATCTACGCTATGCAAATGCTTTTGTCCACGACAGATTTAATTTATATTTCTGGGGGAAGAATAAAATAAGGCACCATCTAATTCAAAAAGGCATCGAAGATCATCATATTGCACCAGCAATTGAAGGTATTGATAATGAAAAGTATAAAAATATTGTAAAGCAAGAGGCTCTAAAAAAGTATAAATCTCTTGGTAATAAGCATGATTTTAATTCCAAACAAAAGATTTTAAAATATTTAAGCCTCAAGGGTTTTGAGGCAGATTTATCGTTTGAAGTTATTGACTTATTAATGGATTAAAACTTCAATGAGTATTGCCATAGAATGGTTCTAGGCGGCAAGACATTTCCTGGTCTATTGGTATACTCTCTATTCAATAAATTATTAACTAGCAATGATAATTTAGAATTTTGGTTGATACTGTAGGCCAAACGTGTATCAAAAACTAAATCTCCTGTCATTCTAGAATTTCTATAGCTTCCGTATCCTGGTAATATTTCAATCCCTGCAATTGGAGTTACAAAAACATCATCGATATTTTCCATTAAACTTGAATATCTACTGCTTAATCCAATGGCAAATATCTTATAATCTATTTGAAAATCAATTTTAACCATATGCTTGTTTCGATACTTGAGTGTGGTATTTTTTGGATTTTCAATATTTGGATTGCTAAAAGTTAAAAGGTATAGAGAGTCTACATCAATTGGAGTAGGATGGATGTAGGTATACCCAGCTAAAGTACTAAATGAAATATTTTCTGTAAAGTTGCCTTGGCCTACAATACTTATTTCAAACCCTGGAATATTTGCATTTTGAATGTTGGTACTTCTCGCCCCTAAGTAATTTGACAATACTCCAATTCCATTATTAATTACAATAGATTGAAGCTCAGCTGTACTTATGTCTGACCCGTCTAAGTCATAAAATCCAAACATAAACTCCATCATATCAGTATATTGGGTAATAAACCCAGACAAATCTATATATCCTTTAAAATTATTAATTGAAAAACCTTGTTTTATACCTATTTCACCACTCCATCCATGTTCAGGTTGAATATTCACATTTGGAAAGACATTTAATCCCCCAACAAAAGTAGAGATATACTTTTCTGCAATTGAAGGGAATCTATAGCCTTGACCATAAGATGCTCTTAGAAATGTGTATTTGAGCGGATTATAGGTTCCTCCAAGTCGAAATACAGGTTGAAATGGAATACCTAAATTTTTTCCAAATAACTTTCCATCCGATTCAACCTCGTCAATTTTAAAATACTCCATTCGCATCCCGGCAGTAACGCTCATTTTATCCCATTTTTTATTAGTTTGTATATATCCCGCAAGATTGGAAGATTGGTGGTTGCCATAAAGTTCAGAAACTACATTGGTGTAAGAGCCACTAGCACCGCTTGTTAAGGTAGTATTGCCTTTAAATTTTTGTTGAAATTGGTATTCTCCAAACACAAAATCAGAAAGCGAGTTCTGGTTGGTGTTATTTACATTATTTGTTCTATAATATCTAGTTTTAAAGTGGTGTTCTTTCCCATTTTCAGTAACCAATGAAATATATGGGTCAACAATTATTCTTGATGAACTTGAAGAACTCATTGTAGTGCTTTGTGGATTTGTTCCGCCTAATGCATGAAGTACACTGTCTTGACCAGCCCACAAGAAAAACAGCGTATTTTTATTGAAATTATTATTAAGATTTAAACCATAGGACAAACCATTATATTTTTTTGAAAAATGCTTCCACCCAGCATTAACTCTAGTTCTTTGATCGTCAGATCCAAAACGATAACCTTGGTCTTTCATAAATGAGCCTCCAACTACTAGTTCGTTGTATTCATTAAGTTTATTTAAATGGGTGAAGTTCCCTTGAACATACCCTCTTGGTTGGTTCCACCAGGTTTGGTCACTTCTTTGGTCTAAAATTGAGTCACCACCCATTAAAGATGTTCCTTTTCTAGTTCCAAACCCAGACATATAAAAACCATTGGAGATATTAATTTTTGTAATGGGCTTTTCTTTTGGATATTGAGTTCTAATATTTATTACCCCATTCAATGCAGAGGAACCATAAAGCACTGATGAAGCACCTTTTAAAATTTCTATTTGAGATATGTTTTCTAGCGGAATACCAGTCCATTTAATATCATTGGCATCTCCAGCTAGCATGGGCATTCCATCAACCATTACCATTACTCTACTTCCAGCACCATAGCTCCAACCACTTCCCCCCCTTATACTTACTTGGTTTTCATTAATTTGAACTCCCGGCACTTGTTCAATTATAGATTCAGCATCTCTAGTGGCTTTATTTTCAATTAAATCTGGTTTAATAATGGCCATTGATACAGAAACCTCTCCTAATTTTTCTTCATATTTATTAGCAGAAATGACCATTTCGTCCAATTGATTATTGGTAGCTACTAAAACTACATCTAATAAAATCTGTTGATTATTAATAACAGAAACTGTTTTTTTAACAGTTTTATATCCTATGTATTTAAAGATTAAGGTGTGTTCGCCACCAGATAATTCTATAGAATATCTGCCGTTAAAATCTGTTATTGTTCCTATTTGCTCTTGAGTTTGGATATTGACTCCAATTAAAATTTCTAAGTCTTCACCATCTCGAACTGTACCGTTAATGATAGCTTTTTGACTATTTATAGTAGTGCTATTAACAACTAAAATAAACAGCAACCAAAGTATTTTTTTAAAATGTTGAGAAAATGACATTAATTAATTGTAATGATATTTGCTATACAAATTAATTATTTTTTATTAGTCGGAGAGTTATATTTAAAATTAATCTTGTTAATTAAGTCTTTTACTTTTATCCCTTCTTTGTAAACTATGTGTGAGATTAATTTACCTCGCTTGCTATATACTTTTACATCTCCATGTTTTCGATTGTTTTTGTAATTAGTTTCAGAAATTACAGCTCCTTTTCTAGAAAAATTTTGATATTTCCCCTCTAACAGTCCATTTTTATAATTCACAATTCTATTAGGAACTATTCCTCCTGGAAAATAGTAAGTACACTCCCCGTCTAATTTCCCATCGGTATAATTTTCTTCACTTTTTAAGCTTTGGTCATATTCACTATATTTTATCCATTTACCATCTGCAACAGATTTTTTCACCATTCTATTTTCATCTGGGATAAGCATACTTCGTTTATTCAAAACTTTATAATTTCTCGTTTCAACAATATCCCCTTTTACAGAGTAATAAATCCAAGAGTTAATTTTATAATCGTTCTCATATTCTCCAGAATACTTTTTCTGACCATTTGTATAATAACCTACCCATTTGTCGTCCATCTTCCCTAAATTATAAGATCCATGATCCTTTAACTGTCCATTGTTGTACCAAGATTTCCAAACTCCATTCTCTTTATTCATAACATAATTTCCCTCCATAGCAGTTTTGCCATTTTCAAATTTTGTCAACCAGAAACCATTTTTTTGATCATATTTATATTCCCCTTTCTTCCAAATCCTTCCTGTATTATAGAAAAAATCCCATTTTCCTTCTTTCTGGCCATTAGTAAAATTCCCTTTGTAATATTCAATTCCCTTAGGATAATAAAAAGTCCAAAACCCTTCTTGTTTGTCCTCTTTAAAAGACCCTTTCATGTCTAAAGCGCCATTGATAAAACTGTAAGTCCAGTCTCCATTTTTTAAATCATTAATATAGTTTCCTTCCATACTTATTTTTCCATTCACATAATATTCCTTAAATAATCCATTTTTCAGGCCATTTTTATATTCTAATTCTTGGTAAACAGTATCTGTAGTGAGGTATAATTCTTTCCAAAGTCCTGACATTTTCCCATTGAGATAAGTTCCTGTTTTTCGAATAAGACCATTGGGTTTGTATAGCTCAAAAACTCCATTTTTTAAGCCATTGTTATATTTTACAACAGTTTTTAGTTTTGAAGAAGAGTAATATGTTTTTCTATATCCTTTTCCATCCATAATAAGAGTATCACCATTTGCTTCATAAAATTGATCTATAAATTCAGTAGTATCTAAACCATCTACGAAATGAGATTTTTCCATAAGTCTACCATTTTCATAATAATATTCCCAATAATTACTTTTGTAAGATCGTATTTCTTCATTTCTATTCAGCCAATAGTTTAATACAGTTGTATCTTCTCTATTAATTTTAGGAAGAACATCATATTCTCCTTTTTCAGCCAAAGTCCCATCTTGGTAAAAAGCTTCAAAAATCGAATCAATTTTTCCAAGAGTGTAAAAGGTTCTAAATTTTAGTTTTCCGTTGAGATAATAAGATTTGTATTCTCCATTCAACTGTCCAAGAAAATAATTACTTTCTACTTGAAGATTTCCGTTTTTATAAAAGTGAATCCATTTGCCAGTTTTAGCGCCAATATTTGAATATCCGCTTGTTTGATAAGTCCCAACACTTCTTACTTGCTTTTGGTTACTTCCCCAATAGGTCGTAATTGTTTCATTTTTTAATAAGCCATTGTTTTGACTATATATACTAGAAATAGAAATTATTTGAAGAAACAGAACAAATATAATTAATCGCATTTTTTTGTTATTGAGATAGATAAATAAATTCAATCCAACCTTCTTGTCTTTGTGTGCTTGAAAAATCTTGGTTGAATTTCCAATTCTTAGCGTAATTTATAGCATTTTCTATTAAGCACTGATTAGAAGTACTAGTTTCTGAATTATCTACTTTGCAGTCTGTTACTTCTCCCTTGGGATTAACCTTAATAGTCAATCTAACTGTGCCTGTTTGATTACAGAGGTAAGATGGAATTTTTTGTAAAATCATATTTCTATTCTCACAAAAATATTTTGCAGTAGCATTAGAGGTTTTTTTTAAGGACTTACTTACAGTTTTGCTAATCGAATTATCTTTTATTTTTTTATTTTCATGAGGAGAATTATCTATAACCGGATTGTCTTTTCCAAAATCGTTAAATTGTTTCTTTTCAAATTCTTTAACATCTTCTATTACCTTTTCTGCTAGTGCTTTTTTCTGAGATGCACTCATGTCTTTTTCCTGATCATAATTAGATGCAGCATTGGTAACTACAATTTCATTATCAGTAAAATTTTCTTTGCTTTTTTTTGGAATTAAATTATTTTCAGGAGTGGTGAAATCTAGAGTAGCTAGAACTTTTTCTTTCGGTTGAATTATATAAAAAGAAACATTTTGAATATTTAGCCAAACAAATATGAGTATATGAACAATTAATGTTCCAAGGATTGCATTTTGATGTTTCTCTAAAAGAACTAAAAAGTTCATAACGAAGTTTAACAAAATATACGAAGAAAATAATAAAACGTTTCTTATTTAGAAGATTCGTAACGCTTGTTAAGCAATTTAATTATTTCATTTGTTATATCGTGACGTTCATTAGCATAAAGCATTGCGCCACCAACCCTATAACTCATCACATAATCATAACCAAGAGTTTTGCCAATTTCTTGCATATAGTCGTTAGTTTTTACAATGTAGCTTTGTGTCAGTTCTAGTTCCTGTCTAGAAACTTGCTCTGAAAGTTGCTGTTCAACTTGCATTATTTCTTGTTCTAATAGTCTAATTTTTTGAGCCTTTTCCATCTTCTCTCTATCTCCCATAATTGGTGAAGCTTTTTCAAATTCTTGAACCAGACTTTCATATGCGAAGTATTTGCTTTTAATTTGCCCTTCTGCCTCAGATCTTTTAGTAGTTAAGGTTTTTTGAATTTTTTTAGCAAATTCATAATATTTAGAAACTGTATCGCTATTTACAAATGCTATATTTAGTCCTCCTTCATTTAGTGGTTGAATTTTCAATTCTTTTTCAATAGTTGGTATGTTTTCAGTATTACTTGAGCTAGAAAATTGAATAAAATACAATACTGCCAATAAAACAAACAATATTATATACAGTATTTGGTGTGTTGATTTAGTCATAATAAAGGCTTTAAGTTAGGTTAAATATTGGAAACAAAGTTCTCAACAGTTTCAATAAAATCAAAAGGAACTGAAGCCATTTCTGAGTAATCCTTTCCTAGCTCATAATTTCCATCTTCCCCATTTTTATATACCCATCTAATCTTAACTTGAAAACCAGATTTATATATATTTTCCAATTGGTATATAATATTGAGTAAAAATTTAGATGATGAAATATTTATCTCACCTAAATTTATTGTTAGCGTGGTATTTTTATAAGGACTCTTTGAATAATTTTCAATCCAATTAGTAATGTTATTGAAGAAATCATCAGGTGTTTCAGAAACACAATCACCATCAATTAAGAAAACACCTTTTTCTGAGTTTAAAGATACTAGTGGAGTTTCTTTGGAAGCTTCTATATAGTACAAACTATTTCAATTATTAATTGTCTACTAATATCTATATAATTTTAATTCTAGGAAGAAATTTTTCAATTTTTTTTAACCAGTAAAAAAATCTTTTAGGTAATAAGGGTTAAAATAAGGAATGCTTTCAAACTCCTTGTTCTTGAATTTTTCAAATGTAATATATGCCATTCCCGTTGAGGAGTTTGGTATTGATCCATCAATTTCTACAATTTTAGAATTGAATTCCCCATTAAACTTTAATGCTCCATCTCCTAAAAAATAAAGTCTTTGGTAATTTTCATAAATTTTTAAAAACTCAGAATTAATTTCTAGACATGCAATTTCTGTTATTTGTTTTTTATAAGAATTATATCCAGCTGTATAAACTTCTTTTCTTCTGGCGTCTATCATTGGAAAATACAACCCATTATCATTAGTGGATTTATTATGGTAGCAATTAATCATTATCTCAAGAGAATTCATACTGATAAGAGGAATGTCAAGTCCAAAAGCCAATCCTTTTGCTGTTGCAACACCAATCCGAAGACCAGTAAAAGACCCAGGTCCAGCGCTGACACCAACTGCATCCAGCTGTTTCAATGAAAGATTTAAAGACGCAAAAAGATCTTTTATTAAAAGGTGTAGCTTTTCGCCATGAACATATTTTTCACTTGTAATTTCATTAACCCCTAGCGATTTCCCATTTTTAGATAGGTTTACAGAACAAGTTTTGGTAGATGTTTCAATATTTAGAATTAACGCCATTCAAAAATCAATTGTTTTCTTTTTTAATTCAAATTTTTGACCTAGATAAACTTTTCTTACTTGCTCGTCTTTAGCAAGATCTTCTGCTGTTCCATCTTTGAGAATTTTCCCTTCAAAAAGTAAGTATGCTCTATCAACAATAGACAATGTTTCTTGAACATTGTGATCCGTAATTAAAATCCCAATCTTTTTTTTCTTGAGTTTAAGGACAATTCTTTGGATGTCTTCTACTGCAATTGGATCAACCCCTGCAAAAGGTTCGTCTAATAATATAAAATCAGGCTCATTAGCCAAACATCTGGCAATTTCTGTCCTTCTTTTTTCTCCTCCAGAAAGATTTCTCCCCAAATTTTTTCTTACATGATTTAATCCAAATTCAGAGATTAGTTCTTCCAATTTATCTTTTTGTTCTTCTTTAGACCAACTAGACATTTCTAAAATTGCTTTTATATTGTCTTCGACAGATAATTTTCTAAAAACTGAAACTTCTTGAGGGAGGTATCCAATTCCCATTTTTGACCTTTTGTACATTGGAACTTTTGTAATTTTCAAGTCATTTAAAAAAACTTCTCCCTCTTCGGGACTTATTAATCCTACTATCATATCAAAGGTTGTAGTTTTTCCAGCACCGTTGGGGCCTAGTAGACCAACTATTTCTCCTTTTTTTAAGCTTACAGAAACTCCTTTTACAACTTCAATTCCATTGTAAGACTTATTAATATTTATAGACTTAAGTTCCATTAGTCAGTATTGGATTTTTCATTTTCAAGATCTTTTAATCTTTTCTTTTCCACTCTTTTAACGATAATAATCCCAAATTCGTATAAAGCATAAATAGGAAAGGAGACTAAAAGTTGACTTACTACATCTGGTGGAGTAATTAAAGCAGATAATATTAGGATAGCGACTAAAGAATGTTTTCGATATTTTTTTAAAATATCCGGACCTAAAATTCCAATTTTTGCTAGAATATACATAACAATAGGAAGTTCGAAGAATAAACCAGATAAAAAAGTAGAAGTTGTTATCATTGACATGTAAGAACTAATTGTAAAGTTATTTTGAATTTGATCTGTCAATTTGTATCCTCCGAAGAATTGAACGCAAAGAGGACTAATTAAGAAGTAGCCAAATAAAATACCTATAAAAAACAACAAGCTAGCGTTAAAGCCAATCCACCTAGTTGCTTTGAGCTCTTTAATATTTAAACCAGGTTTGACAAATGACCATATTTGGTAAAATGTGAATGGAAAAGAAATAATTAACCCACCAATTAATGCAAAATACATATTTGTCGAAAATTGTTTGGTCATTTCAATAGATTGAATTTGAATAGGGATATCTTCTGCACAAAGTGCATCACTAATATTTAATTTTTCAGAAAGAAGACAAAAAAACTGATAAGTAGGAAAAGTTGTTTTGGACATGTTTATGTAAAACTGCTGTACAATAGGATCCGTAAAATAAAATAATACAATTGCAGCTAGAATTATAACAACGCTTGATCTTACAAGCCGCCATCTTAATTCTTCTAAGTGTCCTAAAAAAGAAAGTTCTTTTTTTTCATTTTCACTTTTCATAACTACAAATCTAATAGATAATGTCTTTAATAAAATTTTTATTAGCATCAACTAAAGCCTTAAATTTGCATATGGTTAAAAAAATCAGCTTTTATTTAAAGTTTTTATTTCAGGGAACCAATAAGTACAATATTCATTCTCCAATGGTTCATGAATTCATAGAAAACATATTGGACAACTCAATTAAGTATTACTCTTTTATCGGAATAGAACATGTGAGAAG
The DNA here is from genome assembly GCA_016780365.1 of Flavobacteriales bacterium. Taxonomy (GTDB): domain Bacteria; phylum Bacteroidota; class Bacteroidia; order Flavobacteriales_D; family Parvicellaceae; genus MED-G20. The sequence continues at coordinate 28,481 of JADHMB010000005.1, read as the reverse complement.
CTTGCTTTTAAAACAAAATGAAGCAATTGAATTAAAAGATTTAGGGGCAGGATCAAAATCTATTAAATCTTCAACTAGCACGATTAATATTTTAACTAAAAAAGTTCAATCTAGACCAGAAAAAGCACAAATCCTTTTTAGGGTGGTAAGTTTCTTTCAGAAAAAAAATATTCTAGAAATAGGCACCTCTTTAGGACTTACAACAGCTTATCTATCGAATGCCAATAAAGATGGCAAAGTTACCACTATTGAAGGAGATCCTAAAGTAAGTAGCCTAGCTCAAAAAAACTTCAAAACTTTAAAGCTTAAGAACATAGAGCTTATAAATCAGCCTTTTGATCAAATAATCCCCCAACTTTTAAAAAATAAATTTGATTTGATTTTTTTTGATGGTAATCATTCCAAAGAAGCTACATTAAGATATTTTTATTGGCTAGCTGAGCAAGCAAACGAAGATTCAATTTTTATTTTTGACGATATTTATTGGTCTAGTGACATGAAACAAGCTTGGGATGAAATTTGCAATTTTGATAAAGTAATGCTTAGTCTAGATATATTTTCATTGGGCATAGTTTTTTTTAAAAAAAACAGGGAAAAAGAGCATATAAAGTTAGTCCACAGAAGCAATTTATATTGAACTAAAAACACATTTTAATGTTTATAATTTGTCTTGAAGTTTAGAGTTTAACTACGCTGTTGAATTATAATTGTAATCAATATGGTATTTAGACATAACATTTTCATTTCAACTTCCGTATTTTTTGGAATTGTATTTTTATTTTCAACTTGTACTTCTACCAATACAAATGTTCAGGAATCAATTCAGGAGTCTATAAAATCTACAGAAGAAGTTGAAATATTTAAAAAAATACAGGGCTTCAGTCTTGAGAATTTTAAAATTGACAGCAGCTCGGTAAAAAACGGACAAAGTTTTAGCGAGATTTTACAAAGTTTAAATATTTCCTACGACCAAATTTATAGTTTAGGAAATGATTTTAAAGAAATTTATGATATAAGAAAAATATATCCAGGAGATAAATACTATACCATCTTTAATTCCGATAGCAATAAATTTTCCAATTTAATTTACCAGCATTCACTTACCGAAAAGGTAATCATGAGTTTTTTAGATTCTTTGAACATAACCGTTATAAAAAGCCCTGTTGAGATAAGAATACAAAAAGCATCTGGAACAATATCTTCTAGTCTATGGCAAAGTTTTATTGATAATAAATTAAGTCCCGCATTGGTTTCTAAAGTTGCCAGTTTATATGCTTGGACAATTGATTTTTTTGATATTCAATCAGAAGACAACTACAAAATAATTTTTGAATCTAAATATGTAGAGAATAAATTTATTGGTGTTGGAAATATTAAAGCCATTTTATTTAACCATAAAGGAAGGGACTTTTATGCATTTAGATATTTATCAAAATCTAAAAAGGTTGAAAGTTATTTTACAGAATCTGGAGAAAGTATGCAAAGGGCATTACTTTCTGCACCTTTAGAGTATGTAAGAATATCCTCCAAATTTTCTAATAGAAGATTGCATCCAATTAAAAAGATTTACAGGCCACACCACGGAGTAGATTACGCAGCACCTTCAGGAACAGATGTGGTTTCAACAGGGGATGGAAAAGTGATATTTGCTGGCAGATCTGGAGGTGCTGGAAATATGATTAAAATAAAACATTCTTTTGGAAATGTAGTTACTAAATACTTACACTTATTAAGATTTGCAAAAGGTATAAAAGTGGGTAAATATGTAGAACAGGGACAGAAAATTGGAGAAGTTGGAAGTACGGGTTTAAGTACTGGTCCACACCTAGACTATCGAGTATATATAAATGGTAAAGCTAAAAATCCACTTAAACTAAATGTACCTAGTAAAGATCCTATTGCTGAAAATTTAAAGTCTAAATACTATCTAGATATAGCAGAAATAAAAGCAACTCTTGATAGTATAAGTCTGCAGTAAATTAAAAACTATTCAACTTATATGGTTCTTCGTATAATTAAGTATATCATTTCAATATTAGCCTTAATAACCCTATTGATATTTGGAGTTTTATTTTCTGTGATAAAATTATACGACAAAGAGATTAAAGATATTGCATTAAAACAGATAAATAATCAGCTTATTTCACCAATGATTATTCAAAATATAGAATTAAGTGCATTCAATTATTTTCCAGCAATCTCTTTGCAATTTTCCAATCTTTTAATAAAAGATCCATTAGCTAACAATGATACTTTACTTTTTGCAAAGAACGCTTTTCTAAATTTTGATGCTTATGATTTAATTAATAAAAAATATATAGTTAGGAAGTTGGTATTAAAAAATGGGAGTCTTGCTGCCAAAGTTAGTTCAGATGGGAAAGAGAATTTCGATGTGTTTATTTCTAAAGACAAATCTGAAAATAATAATTTTAAGTTTTCTTTAGAGCAACTTACTCTTAAAGATTTCTCTGTAAATTACCAAAACATTCCCCTAAGTCAACAATACGATTTTACTATTTCAGATTCAAAGTTGAAAGGCCAATTCTCTAACCAAGAATACGATTTAAATATACTATCTAGTATGTCAGTAAATAAATTTTATTTGGAAGGCGTAAATTATATAAGCTCCAAAAACGCGAATACAGAAATTATTTTACAAGTAAAAAATGATCCTTTTTCATTGGTAATAAAAAAGGGGAAATTAAAAATAGCAGATATGAACTTCTTTTTAGAAGGGGATTATAAAAGTTCAAAAAAAGATAGGATAAATCTAAATATTAAAGGAAACCAAATTCAAATATCTGAAATATTTAGTATTCTGCCGTTAGATTATGCCAGCATAAAAACCAAATATAGCTCTGAAGGAATATTCAATTTTGATGGAAATCTAAATGGTGAGATTAACAATAAGCAACCCCTTAGTTTCTTTGTCAATTTTAATGCTGAAAATGCAACTTTGAAAGACAAGCTAAATAATATTCAGTTAGAAAAGATTGATTTAAGTGGAACATTTAATAATAAGGAACAAAATCTTAAAATCATTAATTTTTCAGCTCTCATGAATGATAAAATAATGAGGGGCAATTTAGAGATTGACAATTTTAAAACGCCTACTTATTTTTTAAACATAGAGGGGTTATTTGACTTAAATAAAATTCCTTTTTTCACAACTCTTAAAGATTTTTCTTTAGATGGAGAAACTGCTTTTGAAATGGAAACAAAAATCACCACTAAAAACGATAAATTATTTTTTGAGAATTTAGACGGGAACATAGTTAGTGAAAAAATAAATATAGAATATTTGCCTTTAAAAACCCAGTTAGAATTAAATGATTTTGAAGCTGATATTTCTAAAAAAAATATGGACATTACAGTTCAAAACTCCTTTTTTAATGAAGATGAATTTTCAATGAATTTAAACTTCATGGACTGGAATAAATGGTTTCAAGCTGACTCCAAAAAAATTAAATGTAATTACGACTTAAAACTTGATAAATTCCATCTAGATGATTTCTTAGAAATATTTGATTCTAAGGATTCTTCCAAAACAGATTATCAAATAGATTTGGAAGGGGCTATAGCTGCCAATGAACTTTATTACGATAATTTAAAGTTTTTCAATATCTCCTCCAAAAGACTCAAAATCAATAAATCAATAGAGATTAAAAATTTATTTATGGAGTCTTATGATGGACAGATTTTATTAAACATCTACAATGCGGATTTAAATAGTGACAATCAAAACTGGTTGATAGACGGCGAATTATCAAGTTTAAATATTAAACAGTTAATGAAATCATTTAACGATTTTGATCAGGATTATATAAAAAACGAACATATTTCAGGTAGTATTTCAAGTGATTTTAATTCGCAATTAATTTTTGATTCTTTAAACAATTGGGATTTTCAAAACTCTTCTATTGAATCCAAGAATACCTTTAAAGGCATTGTACTTTTAGAGTATCCTTTTTTATATGACATTCTAAAAGTTTTTGAAAATAGTGTTATCACTAGAAATATAATTGATATCAATCATTACGAGAAAAATCTTCATAAAGTAGTATTTAAAGATTTCAAATCCACTATAATTTTTTCTGATGGAATAACAGAAATTGATAAAACCAATTTTGAAAATGATGTCTTAGATTTTTCTTTTTACGGAAATTATAATCTTGAAAACCTGGTGGATTATCACTTAAGTTTTAATTGGGCTGACATAGTTAGAAAAAAGAAATCAAAATCTGACATTGTCCAAGAAAATCCAGTAAAAGGGAAACAATTATATTTAAAAATATCGGGACCTGTTGAGGATTTAAATTATGGCTTTGACAAGGCAGAAATTAAGAAAGAAAGAAAAGAAATAATTTCTAATGAAAAAGAAACAATTAAAGATATTATAAAGGGAGATTACCAAGAAGATGAAAAAAAGAGTGAGGTATTTGAATTAGAAAAAGAAACATTAGAAAAGGACACTATTCAAGAGCTCAAAGACCGTCAAAATTTAAAAGCAAAAAAGAAAAAGGACTCTTCTAAACTAGGTAAATTTTTAAAAAAGCTTGGAGTTGAAGAACCAGAAAAGAAAAAACCAGAATTCGAAATTGATCAATAAGAAATTTCCCCATTGTTGAGTAAAACAATTTGACTATTTACTTTTTTTCTACAATGCCATTTCTTGTTTTCAGCCTTGCCTTTTTTTCTTATAACACCGTTCCAATTTTTTGATGGACTATATATTCTCCCACCATCAACTATGATTTTACTGTTTTTTTCTAAAACTATGACTCCTTTTTTTGGCATCAAAAGATTTTTAGAAATTGTAAGTGTTTTATTTTTTTTAATGATTAGAGTTCCTTTTGATAAAATATTTTTATCCCAATTAGTATTTTTTTTAATAACAATTTTAGAACTGTTTGACATTAAATTATTGGTGGTTAGACTTAGCTCATTTATGGTTGAATATCGGTAATGAATATGCCCAATTTGCATAGGAGATAAGTAATTCCTACATAGATTGTACCCCATAATATTATTACTAACATTATTAGAATTACAGTTGACCCAACCAAATTTATCTTTTCTTGGAAGGTCTGAAAATTGGGGAGTGTTGGTATGTCTTAATCCAATACAGTGACCCAATTCGTGTGCGGTTAATTGTGCTGTTGCGTATCTTCCATTATCAAGGAATTTTGAAACATTTAAGTAGAAGGGGGATGGTCCACATCCAAATGCCGGAACAGAACTTGAAGCACCAGTATAAAAAACATGCAAAAATTCTTTATTTTCATTTGCAAATTTTACCCAGTTATCTTTATTGCAATTTTTGTCAACTTTCTTAAAGTAGCTTATAAATCCCTCTCTTCCTTCAGATACCTTTAGGGTTTCTTTAATATATATAACGGTATTTCTTCCTTCTTTTTTTGCGTATAAAGTATGCAATATCCCATTGTTAGAATTTGTTCCAAAGACTTTTAAACTATCTAGTATGGGCCTAAAATTATTTTTTACTCCTTTTATAGTAATTGTATTAGAATCTGCATTTATTTCTAAAATTTCTAACCATCTATTGGTGTCTTTTTCCATAACAATTTCCATTCTTTCCCATCCGTTACTATCTATATGGTAGGAAATAGTATCTACTAAAAATTGTATTCTTGAATCTTTAACATATGGTCTTTCGTTATTGGAATTATTTCTAGAAGGAGGTTTTAAATTACTGTAAATTTTATTTATCCATTGAAATTGCTCATCTATAAAGTGGGATGAATCTTTGGTAATATTTTTTGGAGTTTCTGCAGATTGTTGTAATACATGAACCCATACTTTAATTTCTAAAATGGGATGAGAACTGAATTTGCAACTATCAAAAGGTATATAGCTTTCCAAATGATTATTTTGTCCCAATATAAACCCTGGTAAAAGCAATAATATTTTGAATATAAATTTCATTTCAAAGACTGAATTTAAATATAATGATACAGTTTTGTTTTTTTAATAGTTTGCAAAATCTACTTTTTCTAAGCAATTAAACCATAAATATCACTTTTAAATTTTATCTTTTACTCTGTAAACACTATATTTCCATCTTCATATTTGCACAATAATGTTTAAAAATATAATTTCGCTGTCCTAAAAATCAATTTTTTAAAATTATGGAATCATTTGTTATTTATTTACCTATTGTATTATCGTTAGTAGGATTACTATATATGCTAGTTAAAAGAGCATGGGTTATGAAGCAAGATGCCGGAGACGGTAAAATGAAGGAAATTTCAGATCATATTTATGAAGGAGCATTGGCATTTCTTAATGCGGAATATAGGTTACTGGCAATATTTGTATTTGCTGCAAGTATTGTTCTAGCTGGTGTTTCATTTTTGGTTCCATCTACTCATATATTAATTGTAGTTGCCTTTATAATAGGAGCTATTTTTTCTGCTTTTGCAGGAAATATGGGCATGAAAATAGCTACTAAAACCAATGTTAGAACTACTCAGGCTGCAAGAACAAGTTTACCACAAGCATTAAAAGTTTCTTTTGGTGGAGGTACAGTCATGGGGTTAGGAGTTGCAGGATTAGCAGTATTGGGACTAACCTCTTTCTTTATATTATTTTACCAAATGTTTATGGGTGGAGTTTGGTCTGCAGAAACTGGTGTTTCTGATATGACTATGGTTTTGGAAACTTTAGCAGGATTTTCTTTAGGAGCTGAGTCTATTGCATTATTTGCAAGAGTTGGTGGAGGTATTTATACAAAGGCTGCTGATGTTGGTGCAGATTTAGCTGGAAAAGTTCAAGCAGATATTCCGGAAGATGATCCAAGAAATCCAGCTACTATAGCTGATAATGTTGGAGATAATGTTGGTGATGTTGCTGGAATGGGAGCTGATTTATTCGGATCTTATGTAGCTACAGTTTTAGCAGCAATGGTTTTAGGAAATTACATAATTAAGGACATGGGCGGAATGATTGAAGATGCTTTTGGTGGTATTGGTCCAATATTATTACCAATGGCAATTGCTGGTGTTGGTATTGTCATCTCTCTGTTAGGAACTTTCTTTGTGAAAATTTCTTCTAATGACGCTAAAGAACCTGAAGTTCAAAAAGCCTTAAACATTGGAAATTGGGCATCTATCTTAATGGTTGCCATATCGTGTTTCGTGTTATGTAAATTTATGCTTCCTGAAACAATGCAAATGAATTTCTTTGGAGAAGGTCTTCAAGACATTTCATCCATGAGAGTTTTCTATGCTTGTTTAGTTGGTTTGGTTGTGGGAGCTGGAATTTCTGCTTTTACAGAATATTATACCGGTCTTGGTAAACCTCCGATTTTAAAAATTGTTCAACAGTCTAGTACAGGAGCTGGAACCAATATTATTGCCGGATTATCGACTGGAATGATTTCTACTTTTTCATCCGTACTTTTATTTGCAGCTGCAATCTGGATGTCTTATGCGTTTGCTGGGTTTTACGGAGTTGCTTTAGCAGCTTCTGCAATGATGGCTACTACTGCAATGCAGTTGGCTATAGACGCCTTTGGCCCTATTGCTGATAATGCAGGTGGAATTGCTGAAATGAGTGAGCAAGACCCTATTGTTCGAGAACGTACCGATATTTTAGATGCAGTAGGAAACACGACTGCTGCAACGGGTAAAGGATTTGCAATTGCTTCTGCAGCATTAACTTCATTGGCGCTATTTGCAGCGTACGTAACTTTTACAGGAATTGACGGAATTAATATTTTTAAAGCACCTGTTCTTGCTATGCTTTTTGTTGGTGGAATGGTACCTGTTGTTTTTTCAGCATTAGCGATGAATGCAGTTGGAAAAGCTGCAATGGAAATGGTAAACGAAGTTGTTCGTCAGTTTAAAGAAATTCCAGGAATTATGGAAGGTACTGGCAAACCAGAATACGATAAATGTGTAGATATTTCTACCAAGGCATCTTTAAAAGAAATGATGCTTCCTGGACTATTAACTATCGGATTTCCAATTATAATAGTACTTATAGGCAAGTTGGCTTATCCATCTAATAATCTATTGGTTGCTGAAATGCTTGGTGGCTACATGGCAGGTGTTACTGTTAGTGGGGTTCTTTGGGCTATTTTTCAAAATAATGCTGGTGGAGCTTGGGATAATGCAAAAAAATCTTTTGAAGCAGGAGTTGAAATTAATGGTGAAATGACTTATAAAGGTTCTGAGGCGCATAAAGCTGCAGTTACTGGAGATACTGTTGGAGACCCTTTTAAAGACACATCTGGACCTTCTATGAATATTCTTATTAAGTTAACTTGTCTTATTGGATTGGTAATTGCACCTATTTTAGGTGGTGGGCATGTTTCCGATGAGGTTTCAGCAGTTAATAAAAGTGAGATTAAAAAATGTTCTTCAGAAGGTAAAAAAGCTTGTTGTGCTAAAACAGAAAATAAAGATTTGGTAGTAAATGCAGGTATAAACCAACCGTCTACTGATTCAAATGTTATACCAGTCTCCACTATTAAAGATGGAGAAACTATTTCAGAGAATGAAATAAAGACTTCTTCTGGTGAAATAAGTGTTGAGCCAATCGAAAAGTCAGAAAAATCTTCTTTATAGTATTGAATGTTATTGATTCTTTTCTATTAAATTTAATCCGGCTTTAAGCCGGATTTTTCGTATATGAGTATAGTTGTAGACATAGGAAACTCAAGGATTAAAGTTGCTCAATTTAAAGACCAACAACTTTTAAATGTTTTTTTATATAATAAAGACAACATTGAAAATGAATTGGAAAAACTTCCCTTTAAAACTGGGATAATTTCAAATGTCGGAAATAATAAGTTGGAGCAAAAATTATTGACATCCTTCCCAAATCTAGTTCTGATGTCATATGAATTAAACCTTCCAATTGCTGTAAAGTACAAGTCTGCAGATTCGTTAGGTCATGACAGAATTGCAAATGCAGTTGGAGCTTACAAAACTTTTCCAAATAAAAACAATCTTGTGATTGATGTTGGAACTTGTATTACCTATGATTTTATAAATAAATCTAACGAGTATTTAGGAGGAAGTATTTCACCGGGGTTTAATTTAAGAATGAAAGCTCTAAGTAGTTTTACAGAAAATTTGCCAAGGGTAAATTTTAAAACTAAAAGCACACCATTAATTGGAACAAACACCGAGGAATCTATGGTGAGTGGAGTAATTAATGGAACTATTAATGAAATCATTCAAAACATTTCTGAATACAAACAATTACACCCTGAAATCAACGTTATATTGACAGGTGGAGATACTACTTTTATAAAATCAATTGTATCAACAAAAAAAAACAGCATCTTTGCAGATGAAAATTTAACATTAAAGGGTTTAAATACCGTTTTAATATACAATGCTTAAAAAGTTTTTTCTATATATATTTTTCCTCACTACTGTTGTTTATATCAAGGGACAAGTTTTAAATACTTCCCCTTTTTCAAGGTATGGAATAGGGGAAATTAATACCATTCAATCTGCACATTATTTTGGGTTTGGAAATATTACTTCTCCAAGTTCAGAACCACAATATATTAATATTAATAATCCAGCTTCTTACGCTTCTTTCATAAAGTATAACCCTATATATAATGTTTCTCTTGCTGGAAAATCTGCTTTATATAATTCTAATTATAACAACAACGAAACTACGTCTTCAGGAAATAATTTTGGGCTAAATAATTTATTTATGGGACTTCCGATTACTAAGAATTGGGGTTTGGTTTTTGGAATAACTCCTTTATCTTCTCAAGGATATGAAGTTAGTAGTACAGTTGCTTTTGACACCTCTACCGTTTCTTATATTTTTAAAGGAGATGGATCCGTTAATAAGTTACTTATTGGAAATGGATTTAATATCCTTAATAAAGGAGATACCACAAGAATATCTTTAGGGCTTAATTGTTCTTACTTATTTGGAAACTTAGACAGAACAAGTACAGTTGTTTACAACAATTCTAATGATTACAACTCTAGAATCCAATATAGATCTTCATTAAGTGGCTGGGGATTTGATGTAGGTCTTCAAATTTTCAAAAGATTCAAAACAGCATCTAATAATAAACTTTTTTTAAATCTAGGAGTTAACTATTCTTTGAGTTCTGATATCAGTACGGACAATGATTTCTTTGCATATACTTTTAAATACAATTTTAGCGTTCAAGAATTTCCAAAAGATACTTTAGCCATGGAAAATGAAAATTCTAATATGATTCTTCCTGAAAAATTAGAATTTGGTTTGTCAATTGGTAAAGTATATAAAAACAAACGAAGGTGGGACCTTGGCGCTCAATATAGCTCTGTAGATTGGACAAAATTTCAGGATAACTCTAAATATTCTTCACAGAGTGATTTCCCAATGAGTACTTATTCTAGAATCTCTTTGGGCTATAGGTTGTCTCCAAACTTAGATTGGTCCAATACCAATAAATCGCTTTTGAGTAAGTCTACGTTTTCCTTAGGTATACACCAAACACAGTCAAAAATAATTGTAGATGAGAGTTCTTTAATTCAAAATGGCATAAATTTTGGAGTATCTATACCACTGCTTAGTTCAAGATCGCTTTCAAGAGTTAATTTTGGGGTTGAGGTTGGAAAACTTGGCGATTTAACGATTAATAAAATTGAAGAGAATTATTTTAAATTTTCAATAGGGTTTTCACTTGGCCCTGATACAAGATATGATCGTTGGTTTAGAAAAAGAAAATATGATTAATAAAAAAAACATGAATAAATTATTTACATCCATAGCTTACCTATTGGTATTTATCACAATTTCTTCACAGGACTGTTTTCAAGCGAGCAAAGCTAACTGGGGAGAAGATAGTTTAGAGTGCAGGAAAAATGTTTCTTTATATTCAGAATTTATGAAGCAAAAAGTTTATCCAGACGCAGCTAAGTTTTGGAATAAAACACAAACCTTTTGCCCTCAATACAAGCCTAATTTATATGCTAACGGAGCTTATATATACAGAAATATTGTTAAGGAAAAGAAAAAAGAAAAATCCACTCAAGTAAGCCTTTATTTAGATACTCTTTATTCAGTCTATGATCAATGGATTTTAAACTTTGGTAACTGTGATGAAATTAAAGCTGATCTTGCTGCAGATATTATGGCACTTGATGCTTCGAAAGGGTTTCCAAAAGCTTATGCTTTATATAAAGAAGTTTTCGAGAAATCGCCGCAGTTCACATCTTACAACGACATTAAGTATTTTGTTTACGCAAACAAATATATGCTCAAAACAAAAAAAATAGAGTGCGATCAGTTTTTAGAAAATTATGAAACTCTTTCTTCTATATGTGATGCAAATATTTCAAAAGGAAAGAAAGCAGATAAATATTCCAAAATTCAAGAACTTCTAGATAAGGAAATTAGTCCATGTGCTAGTTGTGATAAGCTGGAAGAAATATATTCTTCAAAATACAATGCAGATCCAGAAAATATGGATTTAACTAAGAAGATTTTTGAAAGATTAAGTAACAACAAGTGTACAGAATCCAATTTATATATCACTTTATTGGATAAAGTTTTAAACGATCCTGATAATCCACCTACTGCAAAAGATTTATACAACGCAGCAGTAGCAGATTATAAAAGAAAAGAATTCCTTAAAGCTGAAGAGAGATTTAATCGAGCTATTACTATATGTGATGATGAAATATTAAATCAAAAGATGTATGAAATATTATACGATATTGCATTTAATAAAAAGCAATACAAAAAAGGATTTTCAATTGCAGGAAAGCTTTCTGACAAATGTATTTCTAATGATAAAAAGGCTAGAATCGTAGCCGCTAGCTCCTCAAAATATGGAAACTCTGCTTTTAATAAAAGCTTAATTTATTGTTTGGCATTAAAATATGCTTCTAGCTCCTGTGGTAAAACACCAGCTTCTGCAATCAATAGTTGGAATGGACAATTATTACCAAAAAGTGAATTAATAATGTTGGATATAAAGAGTAATTCTTCACAACAAGTTCCTTTCTGGGGACAAAATGTCGAACTAAAAACTAGAGATTGAGGATTCGATTTGTATTGAATTTATGTCTTTTTTTAAGTGGGGTTTTAATTTCTTGTGTTGAAGACAACAAAATCAACGGTTTAAAATATTCTAATAATGAAACCCAATCCCTAGAGACTTCTACTGGAGTTACTTTGAACTTCTCTGATCTTGGGAAATCTAAGCTCTTGCTTAAAGCGCCAAAACTTATTAAGTTAATGGCAGATCAAGAACAATTAATAATGGAATGTCCTGAAGGGTTAGAATTAATTTTTTATGATTCTCTTATGCAAGTGGAATCAGTTCTAGTAGCTGACTATGGCAAGTTATTTTCTAATGAACAACAGCTTTTTGTCCGAGAAAATGTGGTGTTTAATAACCGAAATTTGGATACCTTATTTGCAGAAGAGTTGGAAATTGATTTTGCTAAAGACAGTGTGTATTCTGAAAAATTAGTTACCTTTTCAAATAGTGAAGGAAAGATCAAAGGCACAAAATTGAAGGCCAATAGTAACTTCACTTTTTTTCAGCTTTCAGATGTTTCTGAAAGCCATGTTAATTATGATTTACAGTAATGGAGAGTTTAAAGAAATGGAATAAACGTTCTGAAAAAATTTGGTTAGTTATATCAATTATTTCAACTATTTCTGCTATCTATTTTTCTTTTGTGGACGATTTTGCTAACAATAAGGCTTATTATCTTTTGACTGTAATGTCTTGGGGAATATACTTAATAAGAAGAGGGTTAAGTAACAGATTGGGAAATAAAAAACAATAATGTCAGCTATTTATTTACTCACAATTACAGTTATATCTCTTTTGTTTTCCGCTTTTTTTTCGGGCATGGAAATAGCATTTATATCCTCAAGTAAGATTAAGATTGAATTGGACAATAAAAAAGGAGAGTTTAGCGCAAAGATTCTTTCTTTTTTCAATGGAAAACCTGCATGGTTTATAGCTGCAATGCTTATTGGAAATAACGTTGCAATGGTTATTTATACCTTATATATAACCCAGTTGATAGAGCCCTATTTATTGACATTTAATTTTAACCAAACGATTGTTCTTTTAATACAAACTTTATTTTCTACATTTTTCATATTGTTATTTGCAGAGTTTTTGCCAAAGGCTGTTTTCAGGTTAAATCCCAATGCAACCCTACGTTTTTTTAGTTTGGTATTATTGGTTGTTTATGTCTTGTTATGGCCAATTACTGCTTTCGTAGTTTTACTAAGTAATTTGGTTTTGAAAATTTTTGGAAATCGTGAACAACAAGACAAAGTAAGTTTTAAAAAAACAGATCTTGACCTATACATAAATGAGCTTAAGAAAGACTTAGATGGTGGTGAAGAAATGGAGCACGATGTTAAGATTTTCCATAACGCTTTGAGTTTTTCGGAAGTTATTGCTAGAGATTGTATGGTTCCAAGGAATGAGATTGTTGCTTTAGAAATTAATGATAATATGATAGACTTGAAACAACTATTTATAGATTCAGGCCACTCTAGAATTATTATTTACAAAGACAACATTGACAATATAATAGGCTACGTTCACAGTACAGAACAATTTAAAATGCCAGTCAGTATAAAATCAATGTTGATTCCTGTTTCTATAGTTCCTGAGTCTATGTCAGGCATAAAACTATTAGAAGATTTTATTGACAAAAAGCGAAGTGTTTCGGTAGTGGTAGACGAATATGGTGGTACATCTGGGATATTAACTATGGAAGATATAATGGAAGAAATTTTTGGAGAAATTGACGATGAGCACGACCAAGAAGAACTTGATCACCATTTAATTGATAAAGAGACCTATTTATTTTCAGCTAGATTAGAAATTGATTTCATTAACGAAAAATATAGATTAAAACTTCCGGTTAAAGAGGAATATGAAACATTATCTGGAATGATTGTTTCTTATGCAGAAACAATTCCTGAACAAGGGACAATTTTCAATATTGAAAACTACGAACTAAAGGTTTTAGAAGTGGACGAAACAAAAATCAGCAAGGTTCAGTTAAAAGTACTCGAAGAAGATTAACTTTTCAATAGTTTGTTAACTAGAATTTTTCCTGGGAGATATGCAGAGACAAATCCAGTCACGAAAAGTATAGCTAGTAATAATAATAAATCTTGAGATTTTATCAATACAGGCCAATATTCAATTGCTGCATTTTCTAATTTTAATAAATGAAATTTCATTTGGATAAAACATATAATAGTTCCGATTATCAACCCGCTAATACTTCCAAGATAACTTATCATTAATCCTTCTTTAAAAAATATGTTTTTAATAGTTTTTGTATCACAACCCAAGGCTATTAAGCTTTTAATATCTTTTTTCTTATCAATAATTAACATCGTTATTGAAGCAACTACAGTAAACGAGGAAAGTATTAAAACAAAAATTAGAACTGCTAATACCATCCATTTTTCAGCATCGCTGGCAGCATAAATAAGTTGATTGTTTTCTTTGTGAGTTTTAAAAATATAATCAGGATTCTGGGTTGTTAAGAGTTTTTTAGTGGGAAAAATTTCTTCATTATCTTTTAAAAAAACTTCAATATAATTAGCACCGTTTTTTCTTTCAAAAATTAAATTAGCAGCATTGTAATCCACCATTGCAGATGAAAAGTCTAGTTCAGGATTTATTGTATAAACGCCACCAAAAATTAAATTATTTCTCTTTAGGGAGCTTTGGTTTTGAATAGAGAGTTGTTTTTTATTAGAAATGCTAAAAATTTTTATTTCGTTATTAATATTTTCATTGTATGGAATTTGTAATTCATTTTGAATTCCATAACCCAAAAGTATTTTTGGGTAGTTTTCTATATATAATTCTCCATCGCCCTCAATTAAATTAGAACTCCAATTTATTTTATTATAAGTGGTAGTATCTATGCCTCTTACTTTAGCTGTAACCCACTTGTTTTCAAATTTTAACATTGCAGTTTCTTCAATTATTTTACTGTAATATTTTACTTGATTATTATCTTCTAATTTGGAAAATATAGAATCACTTTCTTGAATAAACTTTCCAGTTTGAGGATATATATATAAGGAAGCTGAAAATTTTCCATACACATCTTCTACATATTTTTGAATCCCGTTAAACCCGCTTAAAATCACTACCAAGGAAGCTGCACTGACCAATAACCCAAATAAAGAGATAAGGGAAATAAGATTGATAACATTCCTAGATTTCTTAGCAAACAAATACCTTTTAGATATAAAGTTGGAGATGTTCATTGTTACTAAGCTAACAATAACAATATAGTTTCAGAATTTAATTTTGTAAAAATTGCCAATTTTTGGTTCTATAAATTGTTTTATTTCAAGATTTGTTAAAACAAAATTTAAAAAAGAAGTCTTTAAACTACTTTTTATTTGAATTTCATTAATTGACATTTCATTATTTTTTGAAATAATATTTAAGACTAATTTCTCCTCTTTAGAAAGCTTGATATTATTATATTTTAAAGTAGTTTTATTTTCAATCTTTTTAAGATCTAAATACTCAACAATTTGTTCTGGATGATTTAAAATTGTTGCCTGGTGTCTTTGAATTAATAAATTTGATCCAGATGAATATTCTTGGTAATTGTTTCCGGGGACCGCAAAAACATCTCGGTTGTAGTCATTTGCCAATCTTGCTGTAATCATAGCACCCCCAGTTTTTTTTGACTCTACAACTATCGTGCACTTACTCATTCCAGCAATAATTCTATTTCTTCTTGGAAAATGATAAGCTCTTGGACCTTCATTTGGCGTATACTCAGAAATAAGCATCCCATTTTCTTTTATTTTTTGGCTATCCTCCAAATGCTTTTTTGGATATATCTTATTAATTCCACTACCAAGAACTGCATGGTTTACTAAATTAAGTTCGTTTGCTGTTCTGTGTGCATATATATCAATTCCATAGGCCAACCCACTAACTATTCCAATTGGATATGACTTTAAGTAATTTAATATTCTTTTAATTTCTTTTAACCCATAATCTGTGCAGTTTCTAGTTCCTACAATAGATATTAAATTTTGGGTATTAGGGTTTTGCTCTCCTTTTGTATAAATTAAAAATGGAGCATCTGTACAATGGATTAGGTCTTTTGGGTAAAACGCATGCCAATAAGGAATAATTTGGATTTCACTTTCCATACATTCTTGAATGATTTTTTCTGCTTTTTCAACTATAGCACTTGAATTAATTTGGTTTAAAATTTTTAATCCAGTTTTAGAACTAACCCCTCTTAAACTTATCTTTAAGTTGTCAATTGCTTTTTTAGGGGATTTATGATCTTCAATTAGTTTTTTTTTAATACTAAAGGGCAATCCTTTTATCAATGAAAATATTACGGTGTCTAACATTACTCAACAAATAAAATATGTAAGGACATAGTTTTTTTACGTTTTACTTGTAAGGGTTCTTAATTTATCTTACTTTTACATTGAAATAGAAAGATAATATTAAAGAGGGGACGAAAGTCCCCTCTTTTTTTTCTCATTATGATTGCAAAAAAAGAAATTATCAGATTAGCACAAGAAAGAATTAACGAACTAGATAATGGAAATTATTTAGTGGATGTTAATATATCTTCTAAGAATGCTATAAATGTAAGAATGGATAATTTACACGGTGGAGTTAGTGTCAAAGATTGTGTTAGTGTAAGTAGAAATATAGAACACAATTTAGACCGTGAGCAGGAAGATTTTGAATTACAAGTTTCTTCGCCAGGAATAGACCAGCCATTTATGGTTCAACAGCAATACTTGAAAAATGTTGGACGAAATGTAACGGTTACAACCTTCAGTGAAGAGATTATTTCTGGAGAACTAATAAAAGCAGATCAAAAAGAAATTTCTATTAAAGAGATTAAAACAGAAAAAAACAAGTTAACTAATAAAAAACAACAAGTGGAAACTATTCATCAATTATCGATGAGTGAGGTAAGAGAAACTAAATTAATTATATCCTTTTAATTAAATAAAATGAATGCAATAGAATTAATAGACTCATTTTCAGAATTCAAAGAACTAAAGAATATTGACAGAGTCACCATGATGAGAATAGTAGAAGATGTTTTTCGGGCTACTCTAAAAAGAAAATATGGTTCAGATGACAATGTAGATGTCATTATTAACCCCGACAAAGGTGATTTAGAGATATGGTTGAACAGAGAAATAGTCAAAGATGAGGACTTTGAAGATGAAGGGACTCAAATTAAATACTCTGAGGCTTTGAAAATTGAACCAGATTTTGAAATTGGAGAAGATGTTTCACAAGAAGTAAAGGTCGAAGATTTTGGACGAAGAAATATTTTATCATTACGACAAAATTTAGCGTCTAAAGTCTTAGAATTAGAAAAAGACAGTATTTACCAAAAATATAAGGAAAGAGTTGGTGATATTGTCAATGGAGAAGTCTACCAAATATGGAAAAGAGAAATTCTAATATTGGACGATGATGGCAATGAATTAATTTTACCTAAAACAGAGCAGATTCCATCGGATTATTTTAGAAAAGGGGACACCACAAGAGCAGTAGTTTCCAAAGTGGATTTAAGAAATAACAATCCTGTTATAATCTTATCCAGAACAGCTCCGGAGTTTTTAGCAAGACTATTCGAGCAAGAAGTCCCTGAAGTTTTCGATGGTCTTATAACCATTAAAAAAATTGTTAGAAATCCTGGAGAAAGAGCAAAAGTGGCAGTAGAGTCTTATGACGATCGTATTGATCCTGTTGGAGCATGTGTTGGGATGAATGGCTCAAGAATTCATGGTATTGTTAGAGAGTTGAGAAATGAAAATATCGACGTTATTCCATGGACCACTAATTTACAGTTGTTAATTCAAAGGGCATTGAATCCAGCCAAGATTACCAATATGAAAATTAACGACGATCAGACTAGAGTAGAAGTGTTTTTAAAACCAGATGAAGTTTCAAAAGCTATTGGAAAAGGCGGTCACAATATTAAATTAGCTTCAAAATTAACAGAGCTAGAAATAGATGTTTATAGAGAAGGAGCAGAAGATATTGACGATGTAGATTTAGATGAATTTACAGATGAAATTGACGATTGGATTATTGATGAACTAAAAGCTATTGGTTGTGATTCTGCTAAAAGTGTCTTAGAAATTGGTAAAACCGATTTAGTGAAAAGAACAGATTTAGAGGAAGAAACAATTGATGAAATTATAAAGATTTTAAGCTCTGAATTTGAGAAATAGAATCTAGTTAGAAACAACAAATATTATGGCAATATTAAAAAGGCTAAGTAAAGTTGCAAGAGAGTTGAATGTTGGTATTTCTACCATCGTTGAATTTCTTAGTTCGCAAAATAAAGAGGTCAGCTCCAATCCAAATACTAAAATTGGGGAAGAATTGTATATGCTTTTATTACAAGAATTTCAAAAAGAAAAATTTGAAAAAGAAAAAGCCGATAATGTTGTTATAGAACAGACCGAAAGAAAAGTAATTTCTATAAATAAGGAAGAGCCCAAAAAGAATGTTGAAAAAATAATTGCCAAAGCAGACAAGCTTTCCGGCCCTTCCGTTCTTGGTAAAATTGACCTTACCCCCAAAGAGAAGGCAGTTGAACCAGTTAAAGATCAACCTGCTGAAAAAGTAGTGTCAGATGAAAAAGTAGAAGAATCTACAGCAAATAAAGAAGAATCTGTTCCAAAATCTGAAACTATTAAAGCAGAGATTAAGAAACTCTCTGGACCAACAGTCCTCGGTAAAATTGAGTTGCCAAAAACTCCCGTAAAAACAAAATCTTCTCAAGAAGACGACCCCAACAAGAGAAAGAGGAAAAGAATTAAAAAAGTAAATGTAGAGAAAGCTGGAAAAAAAGCCTTTAAAGACCAAAAAAGACCTTCTAGAGCACCTCAAAAAACTGAGCCAACTCCAGAAGAAATACAAAAAGAAATTAAAGAGACTTTAGCAAGACTAAGCAGCAAAGGAAAATCTAAATCTTCAAAACTTAGACGTGAAAAAAGACAGGCTATTTATGATAAAATGGAGATAGAAGAATTAATTACTGAGCACGAAAAAAGTACTCTAAAACTTACAGAGTTTGTTTCGGTATCAGAGTTAGCTTCAATGATGTCTAAGTCTCCAAACGATGTTATTGGCACTTTAATGTCAATAGGGATATTCGCATCCATAAACCAAAGACTGGATGCAGAAACCTTGACTATGGTTGCAGAAGAGTTTGGTTTTACTGTAGAATTTGTTAGTGCAGATGTAACTGCCTCAGTAGTTCAAGATTCTCAAAATCCTGAAAATATGCAGGACAGGCCTCCAATTGTTACTGTAATGGGACATGTTGATCATGGTAAGACATCTTTATTAGACTATATAAGAAGTGCAGATGTTACTTCAAGTGAAGCAGGTGGGATTACCCAACATATTGGAGCTTATTCTGTAAAACATAATAATAAACTAATTACCTTTTTAGATACTCCTGGCCACGAAGCTTTTACTGCAATGAGAGCTAGAGGAGCTCAAGTAACAGATGTTTCTATAATTATTATTGCTGCTGATGATAGAGTGATGCCACAAACAAAAGAGGCAATTAATCATTCACAAGCTGCAGGAGTTCCTATGGTATTTGCATTAAATAAGTGCGATATGCCAACAGCTAATCCAGATAAAATTAAAGAAGAATTATCTGCAATGAATATTCTGGTGGAAGATTGGGGAGGTAAATACCAATGCCAAGAAATTTCTGCGAAAAATGGAACAGGGATAGACGAATTGCTAGAAAAAGTTCTTTTAGAATCCGAACTATTAGAGTTAAAAGCCGATCCAGATACAGATGCAAAAGGGACAGTTATTGAAGCTTCCTTAGACAAAGGGAGAGGTTATGTAACAACACTACTTGTTCAGTATGGTACAATGAAAGTTGGAGATACATTAATTGCAGGTAAAGAATTTGGTAAGATAAAAGCCATGCATGATGAGAGTGGAAGAACTGTAGAATCGGCAGGTCCATCAAGACCAGTTTCTGTTCTTGGGATGAATGGTGCAGCAAGCGCTGGAGATATTTTTAATGTGCTGGAAGACGAAAAGGAAATGAAGCAAATAGCTTCTAAGAGACAGCAACTTCAAAGAGAACAAGGTCTTAGAACTACCAAGCATATCACTTTAGATGAAATTGGTAGAAGAATTGCTTTGGGAGATTTCCAAGAGCTTAATGTAATTGTAAAAGGAGATGTAGATGGTTCTATTGAAGCACTTTCAGATTCTTTATTAAAATTATCTCAAGAATCTATTCAAATTAATATTATTCATAAAGCAGTAGGACAAATTACAGAATCAGATATTTTATTAGCATCAGCTTCGGATGCTATTGTTATAGGGTTTCAAGTAAGACCATCAGCTGGAGCTAGAAAAATAGCAGAAAAAGAAGAAATAGATATAAGACTGTATTCTATAATCTATAAGGCGATTGAAGAAATTAAAGAAGCGATGGAAGGAATGCTTTCTCCAGAGTTCAAAGAACAAATTGTAGGAACAGCTGAAATAAGAGAAACTTTCAAAATCACTAAATTTGGAACTATTGCAGGATGCTACGTTAACGATGGTAGAATTAATAGAAACCATCAGGTAAGAATAATTAGAGAGGGAATTGTTGTTTACTCAGGAGAGCTAGGTTCTTTGAAAAGATTCAAAGACGACGTAAAAGAAGTAAAGAATGGTTATGAATGTGGTCTAAACATTGCCAAGTATAATGACATTCGAGTTGGAGACGTTGTAGAAGCATATGAAGAGGTAGAAGTTAATAGAAAGCTTTAATCCTCTTTTTTTTCACTTTCCATCTCTACAGGTAGATAGTATTTTAATTTAATCCCAAAAAAGTTTCCCCTTAGGAATATAGGTTCATATTCATTATAGGTTTGACCATCATAATAAAAATTGATTCTGGTTACCGCAATGGATGATATAGGAATATTTACCTCAGCTCCTATATAAAATACGCCAATTTTACTACTTCTTTTTTCAATTCCAAGTTCTCCACTTAACGATCCGTTGATCCACCTTGCTCTTTCAGAGTAATGGTCTATAAGAAAGTTATCTCCTTTACTTGCTACAGCAGAAGCATAGAAGTCTAAATTAAAACCAATGGAGTTTCTCATAAATAAATATTTATTTAATTGAACATAAATTATCCCTTTTACTGGGGAAGAATAATTAACATATCCAAAACTACTGGTATCTCTTAAAATACTGGCTTGGTTAGAGGTTACACCAGTTAACTTGAAATTTCTTTGACAAAAAACTATTCCAGTTTCTAAACTTATTTTTTTGGAGTAATCAGTTTTTAATAGCATTCCAAAGCTGTAGCCTAGTTCGTTATTTAGTGAAATACTAGAATTATTTTCAGACACTTCTAATGGGCCAACCCCAAAATAATTAATCGGGACCAAAGAGCCTACTAAAAAACCTACTTGTCTATTTTTTTCATCTTTTTTTTGACCAAAAAAGCTAGAAATAACCATCAAAAATAATAATACTATAAGGTGTTTTTTAGTCAACTTCTATTTGTTTTTATAAAAAGAAATTACAGCAAAAATAACAATTAAAAAACTTAATATTATTACTACATATTGAGCCCAAGGCTGAGCAATAAATCGTGATCTAAATTCTCCAATTGTTTGGTAATTGAGCTCAAGAACTTTTTGATTGTCAGTTTTTCTAATCCCAAACAAAAATATTTCCCCTCTTTTATTAGGCTCATCTGCATATTCAAAGTGAATATTTTCCTTTAAAAGTAGGGTTTTAAAATGTTCAGCTTCGTGTTTTTTATAAAAGAAAAAAACCTTGTAAGCTTTATTAGTTGGGTGATCTTTATGATTAACTAATTTAATCAGACCTTCATCTAAATTGTCCATTTATTTTCTTTTAATCATTCCAGTCTGTTAAATATTCTATTGGTTTTCTTTGGCCTTTTGGCCAGTCAATAGTAGTATAACCAAGATATAAAATACCCAAACACTTGTCTTGGTCTCTTAAATTTAGATAGGAATTCATTTCCTTAGAATAAATGATTTTTGGACTAGACCAAAACGAACCCAATCCATAAGCTGTAGCGGTAAGACACATATTTTGAATGGCACAAGCTACAGCCTCTATTTCTTCAATTTCTGGAATTTTCTCATTATTTCCTCTTTCCATACATACAACAATTGCAACAGAAGAAAGAAATGGTCTTGCCATAATTTTATTTAGTTTTTCTTCTTTATATAAATTTTCAGGGGTTAGTTTTTTATAAAGCTCACCTAGTTTTTCACTTAATTTCCCTCGACTTTTTTCTCTATAAACTTTAAATCTCCAGGGCTGTGTATTCCCGTGAGTTGGAGCCCAAGTTGCATTTCTTATTAAATGTTCAATAATTTCTTTATGAACTTTTCTAGAACTGTAGAATTTTGGATATATAGTTCGTCTGTTCTTTATTAGCTCTGTTATTTCACTTAAGTTGTATTTCATATTTTAATTGTAAAAATGTAATAATACTTTTATCAAGGCTTATTTCCCAAATATTCACACAAAAATATGATAATATCGTACCTTTGTCAAACAATTTTTGCATGTTAAAGATTACAGCTATAATACCAACATTTAACGAACAAGATCATATTCTTCAGGCAATTGAAAGTGTTTCTTGGGCGGATGAGATTATTGTTGTGGACTCTTTTAGTACGGACAAAACAGTAGAATTGGCCTTAGAAAAAAGAGTAAAAATTATTAAGCGAGAATATCAATATTCTGCCTCGCAAAAAAACTGGGCTATTCCACAAGCCACCAATGATTGGATTTTTTTATTAGATGCAGACGAAAGACTAAGTGTTTCGCTAAAAGAGGAAATTCTAAAATGGAAAACTTCCAATCCAAAGCATAATGCATATTGGATTAGAAGAATAAATCATTTTATGGGTAAAAAGATTAAATACTCAGGTTGGCAGGGAGACAAAGTTGTAAGGCTATTTAAAAAAGAGTGTAGATATGAAGATAAAAAAGTTCATTCTGAGATTTCTTACAGTGGTGAAATTGGTAATTTATCAAATCCTCTGCTGCATTTCACATTTAAAAATACTACCCATTACTTAAAAAAATGGGACCAATATTCCACTTGGAGTGCCAAAGATCATTTTGAAAAAGGAGAGAACCCTAGTTTTTTTCACTTTCTAATAAAACCTGCTTTTAGATTTTTTAGAGACTTTTTTTTACGAGGGGGTTTCTTAGATGGAAAAACCGGATTTATAGTTTGTAAGTTATCAAGTATGGGAGTTTTCCTTCGCTATGTAAAGCTTAAGGAATTAAAAAATAACTCTCCTACCAAGTAGCATCTGGATATAAAAGAGGTAAGTGCTGCATTTCTGCTAAAATATATCCAAGATATTCTGTATGAAACCCATCTTTACCATATTTTAAAGAATAATAAATATCCTCAGGAACTTCTATTTCAGAATCTTTTAAAGTGTTAACCACCATCTGTGACCATTCATCTTTAAGGCTACTGCTTAGTGGTGCAATTTTATTTTTTTCCATTGATAAATCTGTCGAATTGTCTGTAAATAATTCGTCTGTATACATCCAAAGATCATTAATAGCGTTTTGAATTCTCTCGTTGCTTTCCTTAGTTCCTAAACCAAGTCTTTTTATCCAGTCACTACTTCTATCTAAATGGTAATTTACTTCTTTAATAGCTTTTTTAGAAATTCCTAAAATTGTTTCGTCCTTACTATTTAAAAGTTTCTTGAAAAGAATTTGGTGGTAACAGTCCATAAAAAACTGTCTTGCTAGAATAAAAGCAAAGTCTGTATTTGGAGTCTGTACTAAATGCAAACATCTAAAATCACCTTCTCTCCTTTTAAAAGTAAGAAGATCAGCGGTAGTATTGCCTTTTAAATTGGCAGCATAATTTAGAAAATTTTCTGCCTGACCAAGTAAGTCTAACCCAACATTGGTAATAGCTAAGTCTTCTTCTAAAATAGGAGCTTTACTACAATATTCTGCAATTCTATGACTTAATATTAAAGATGAATCACCTAATCTTAAACAATAATCTATAAGTTCATCTTTCATTAAATATGCTTTACACCATCGGGAATTTTGTAGAAAGTTGGATGTCTGTAGACTTTGTCATTTGAAGGGTCAAAAAATGCTTCTCCATCACTTGCTTCAGAAGAAACTATATCTTCAGCCTTGACAATCCAAATTCCATTGCCTTCGTTTCTTCTAGTATATAAGTCTCTAGCAGATTTCATTGCCATTTCCTTGTCGTAAGCATGTAAACTGCCAACATGTTTATAGGCTCTGCCTGCCTTAACTTGAATAAACACTTCCCACAATATGCCTTGATCGTCTCTACTCATCTAGGCTGTTTTTTTTGAAAGATTTATTTTTTCGGAATAAGCTTTAGCAGCTTCTCGCACCCATTTTCCATCTTCATGCGCTTTAATGTGGTGATTAATTCTTAATTTATTTCCTGGACCATTTCCTTTAACAACATTCCAAAACTCGTCCCAATCTATTGGTGAGTAATCATAATTTTTAGTCTCTTCATTGAATTTAAGGTTCGGATCCGGAAAAGTTAAACCTAAATGATGACCCTGTTCGATAGTTTTATTGATATATCTTTGTCTTAGCTCATCATTGGATTCTCGTTTGATTTTCCATTTTAAAGATTGATTAGAATGCGCGCTCTCTGAATCATGAGGACCAAACATCATAATGGATGGCCACCACCAACGATTTAATGCATCTTGTGCCATTTGTTTTTGTTCTTTTGTACCTTTTGCTAATTGAACCATTATTTCAAACCCCTGTCTCTGGTGAAAACTTTCTTCCATACATATTTTCACCATTGCTCTAGAGTACGGACCATAAGAAGTCCCTTGTAGAGAAACTTGATTGACTATAGCTGCGCCGTCTACCAACCACCCAACTGCACCCATATCTGCCCAAGTAAGAGTAGGATAATTAAAAACACTAGAATATTTTGCTTTTCCTTCGTGAAGCCATTGTAGAAATTGTTCTCTTTTAACCCCTAATGTTTCTGCAGCGCAATAAAGATATAGACCATGACCTGCTTCATCTTGAATTTTAGCCATTAAAATTTTCTTAGCTCTCAAACTAGGGGCTCTTGTTAGCCAATTCCCTTCAGGTTGCATTCCAATAATTTCAGAGTGGGCATGTTGAGATATTTGACGAATTAAAGTTTGCCTATACTTTTCAGGCATCCAGTCCTTTGGCTCTATTTTGATATTAGCATCAATTTTTTGTTGAAACTCTTCAAGTTTTCTTTCGTTTTCCATAGCTCAAATTTCTAATTGGTTAAAATTACTAAGTATTTCATGACTTTCTAGGTTTTGTTTACCCCAATTTTCAATTTCATCTTTGGTCCATAATTTTGGAAAAAATGTTCTTTTTTGATACTTAGGATGCATATATTTTTTCCAGTCACTCCCCCCAGTTGCCTTTTCTTTCTTCTGGGATCCATCTAAATATTTAGAAGCGGTATTGTAATGTTCCATTACCCATTTTACATTTACAGTATGGTCAAAATGTCTCATGGAATTTAAAAGCTCCAAATCACTTTTCTCCTTTTCAGGGAGGTTTTCATAAAGACACCAAAGGTTCTTATTGTTGTATTTTTTCATGAAACCAATAAAATCATCCAAATATTTTTCTTCAAAAAGACGAATCATCGGACTTTTTTCACCAGTTTCATGATTTTTCCCAGCCGCTTGCCAATATAAGTGTTCAAAAGCATGTTGAAATGGTGTATTTCTATTAATTGTTTTTCTAAATCTGTAGTCAATTAAGTTAATTAAATCAGTACTTGCAAATTCAATCATTCTATATTGAGCACTTTGAAAGCCACTAGCAGGAGCTAATGTTTTTCTGAACTTCATATATTGATCCAAGTCCATTCCGTCTTTCATAATTCTAAAGGAACTACACAACATATCAAAGTATCGACTAATCCTTTCTAATCTCTCAGAAAAAAACTTTGTTGTTAGCTTTTTACAAAAAGCCAATTGTTCAATTTCCCATAGAATCATCTTAAATAGTAATTCATTGATTTGATGGTATACAATAAAAACCATTTCGTCCGGTAAATCTGTTCGTTGAACTTGAAGATTCAATAATGCTTCTGGCTGAATATAATCCCAGTAGGTTAGAGGCTTTGCACTTTGAATTCCTTCTAGATAGACATCTGTGTTGAGCCCTTTATCAGAAAGAGCTTTTAAAGTATCTTTATTTAATTTGTTGTCCATTTATATTATAATGTTCCTCTGTTTTGTTGCTCCCTTTCTATAGATTCAAATAAAGCTTTAAAATTTCCTGCTCCAAAGCCTTTAGCCCCCATTCTTTGAATAATTTCAAAAAACAAGGTGGGTCTATCCTCTACTGGTTTAGTAAAAATTTGTAAAAGATATCCTTCTTCATCTGCGTCCACTAAAATGGCTAATTCTTCTAGTTCATCAATATTTTCATTCATTATTTTCATATGCTCTCCTAACCTTGTAGGAATTGCAGTATAATATTCTTTTGGTGGCGCAGATAGAAACTCAACTCCTCTTGATCTTAATTTTCTTACAGTCTGAATAATATCGTCAGTTGCAATAGCAATATGTTGAACCCCGGGACTTTCGTAAAAGTCTAAATATTCTTCAATTTGTGATTTCTTTTTTCCTTTGGCTGGTTCGTTCAACGGGAATTTAATTCTACCATTCCCATTACTCATCACTTTGCTCATTAATGCTGAATATTCAGTATGAATCTGCTTGTCGTCAAAAGATAAGAAGTTTACAAATCCCATAACTTCCTCGTACCACTTTACCCAAGTATTCATTTCCCCCCATCCAACATTTCCAACCATATGATCTACAAATTTAAGCCCCACTGAGCTAGGATTATAGTCGGACTCCCATTTAATAAATCCAGGAAGAAAGTCTCCTTTATAATTCTTGCGTTCGATAAATAAATGTACTGTTTCACCATAAGTGAAAATTCCAGATTTTATAACTTCCCCAAATTCATCACTTTCCGTAATTGGCGTTAAATAAGATTTTGCTCCTCTTTTAATGGTTTCCTCGTAAGCTTTATTGGCATCATCCACCCAAAGCGCTATTACTTTTACTCCATCTCCGTGCTTTTTTACATGTTCACCAATTGGTGACTTGCTATTAAGGGCTGTGGTAAGAACTATTCTAATTTTATCTTGTTTTAATACATAAGAAACACGGTCCTTCAATCCCGTTTCTAGGCCTGCATAAGCATGTGACTGAAAGCCAAATGCTGTTTTATAAAAATGGGCTGCTTGTTTGGCATTTCCAACATAAAATTCAATATAATCTGTACCTAAAAGAGGTAAAAAATCTTTGGCTTCTTTAAAGATTTTTTCTAGGCTATATTCGGTGTTTTTTAATTCTTTTTTCATTTAGGGTTAAAGACTAGTGCATCCAAGATTTATAATATTCTTTAATTTCAATTTTTAAAGCTTGTTCGGTTAGTTTTAGAGGCTTAAATGTATCTACCATAACTGCCAATTCTTCCGTTGATTTTTTGCCAATACTTCTTTCGTATGCTCCTGGATGTGGCCCATGTGGAATTCCTGAAGGATGTAAAGTTATTTGTCCTATTTCAATATCATTTCTGCTCATAAAATCGCCATCCACATAATATAGAACTTCATCAGAATCTATATTACTATGGTTGTAAGGAGCAGGAATTGCTTCGGGATGGTAATCATACATTCTAGGACAAAAAGAGCATATTACAAAAGCAGGTGTTTCAAAAGTTTGATGAACCGGAGGCGGTTGATGTACTCTACCAGTAATTGGTTCAAAGTCGTGGATAGAAAATGCATAAGGATAATTGTATCCATCCCATCCAACCACATCAAAGGGATGAGACCCGTAAATGTAATCGTACAAAAATCCTTCTTTTTTAATTTTAATTAAGAATTCGCCTTTTTCATCATGGGTTTCTAGGTCCGTAGGCACTCTTAAATCTCTTTCACAATATGGAGAATGTTCTAAAAGTTGCCCAAACCAGTTTCTATATTTTTTTGGGGTGTATATAGGGTGAGAAGACTCTATTATAAAATGTCTATTGTCACTGTCTTTAAAATCCATTTTATAAATCATTCCTCTTGGAATTACTAAATAGTCCCCACTTCCAAACTCTATTTTTCCTAAGGGGGTTCTTAAAACTCCTTCACCTTTATGAATAAATATCACTTCATCAGCATCTACATTTTTATAAAAAAAATCTTTAGAGTTTTCAACAGGATTTGCTAGATGTAGCGTTACATCAGAATTAGTTAAAATAGGAACTCTAGATCTTAAAAAATTAGATTTTGAATTAACTCCAAAACCTTTAAACCCTCTCATTTGCATATTGTTGTTTATAGCAATTTTAGGAGAAACATCTGTTTTTTTTAATATTT
>JADHMB010000051.1 GCA_016780365.1 Flavobacteriales bacterium | reverse complement strand
CCACTTATTAAATACTTTCCAGATTTATAAACTGTAAGAATTTTATCATCTCCTTTAAAACTACCTAGTAGTTTTCCTCTCTGTTCGTTATTAAGCCTTAAGACAACTTCGTCCCACCAAATCTTTCTAGCAGCCAAAGTTGAACCACCTAATTCTCTCTGCTCTATTTTAGAAATAAAATGCTTGGTAACTAAATTTCCCTTGCTCCCTCTGCCCTTTATCATAAGTTCAGCAAAATCTATTTCTATTTTAAGTTTTTTTAATTTCGGTCGTGGTCTTAATTTGATTAATACTGTTTCTCTTCTTCCATTGGGATTAACAGAAAAATAATGGATTTTAGGATTATTAGCATTGCCAACAATATCGTATTCTCTGTCCCTAGTTATTGAACTAATAGCGAACCTTTTCATGTAGGAAGGGGCCATTTTACCAGCTTGATAAATTAAATGATAAATAGTTCTTTCATCTCCTTTTTTCCATACTGCAACGTGAAGTATACCTTTACCAACAAATTTCTTATCTGCAATTTTTGTTACAATTACTTTTCCATTATCAAAGAACAGAATAATATCGTCTAAATCCGAACATTCTTCAATAAATTCATCTTTTCTTAACGACCATCCTATAAAACCTTCCTCCCTATTAACATAAAGTTTTTTGTTGGAAACTATTACTTTACGGGCTGTAATATTATCGAATACTCTTATTTCTGTTTTTCTCTCTTTACCCTCACTGTATTTGTTCTTTACATCTTTGTAATATTCAATTGCAAATTCAGTAAGATTAGAAAGGTTTTTATTTACTTCTATTATTTGATCTTCAATTTTAAGTAAATTATCTTCAGCTTTGTCGCTATCAAATTTTGAAATTCTTTTAATTTTAATTTCTGTTAGCTTGACAATATCCTCTTCACTTACTTCTTTCTTAAGGTTTTTCAGAAAAGGCTTAAGACCCAGTTTAATAGCATTTAAAACACCTTCCCAGGTTTCTTCGTCTTCTATCTTTCTATATATTCTATTTTCTATAAAAATTCTTTCTAGTGAGAGCCAGTGCCATTGGTTTTGTAATTCTTGGAGTTTAATCTCCAATTCAAGTTTTAAAAGTTCTACAGTTCTGTCAACAGATTTTTTTAATATTTCAGAAACTCCAATAAAAATAGGCTTATTGCCTTCTATAACACAAGAATTTGGTGATATAGACATTTCACAATTGGTAAATGCAAATAATGCATCAATCATTTTATCCGGGGATACTCCAGATGGAAGGTGAATTATAATTTCTGCAACAGCAGATGTGTTATCTTCAATTTTTTTAATCTTAATTTTATTTTTTTCTGTAGCCTTGACTATAGAATCTATTAAAGTATCAGTTGTTGTTCCAAAAGGTATTTGGTTGATAACCAGCGTTTTGTTATCTATTTTTTTAATCCCTGCTCTGACCCTTACCTTACCACCTCTAATACCGTCATTGTACTGAGTAAAATCTGCTAGACCACCATTTGGAAAATCTGGAAATAACTCTATTTTCTTTCCTTTTAAAACATTTATCGAAGCGTCTATTAGCTCTATAAAATTATGAGGGAGTATCTTACAAGCTAAACCTACTGCAATTCCTTCTGCACCATGGTTTAATAAAATTGGGAATTTAACAGGAAGATATTGGGGTTCTTTATTTCTCCCATCGTAAGAGCTAAGCCATTTAGTAGTTTTATTATTATATAGGATATGATTTCCAAATTTAGTTACTCTAGCTTCTATATATCTTGGAGCAGCAGCGCCGTCCCCTGTTAATAAATTCCCCCAGTTTCCTTGACAATCAATTAATAAATCCTTTTGACCAATCTGAACCATTGCATCTCCAATAGATGCATCTCCATGAGGATGGTACTTCATGGTATTGCCAATAATATTTGCTACCTTATTGTATCTACCATCGTCTAATTCTTTCATAGAGTGAAGAATCCTTCTTTGTACAGGCTTTAAACCATCTTCAAGAGCTGGAACAGCTCGTTCTAAAATAACGTAGGATGCGTAGTCTAAAAACCACTCCTTATACATTCCAGAGAGATAGGTAATATTATCTTTCTGGTTAGAATCTTCTGATATATTTAAATTTAACTCATCCATTTCATTGGTTTTCATCTACCAAGTAGTCTTCTTCGACTTTTAAATTATCAATAATAAAACCTTGACGTTCAGGAGTGTTTTTCCCCATATAAAAAGTCAATATTTCCTCAATTGATTTAGACTTAGACATTAAAACAGGTTCTAACCTAATATCATCACCAATAAAGTATTTGAACTCATCTGGAGATATTTCACCAAGACCCTTAAACCTAGTTATTTCAGGGTTCTTTCCCAAAGAATTTATTGCTTCTTTTCTTTCTTCTTCATTGTAACAATACCTTGTTTCTTTCTTATTTCTGACTCTAAAAAGCGGTGTTTGCAAAATAAAGACATGATTTTTCTTAACTAAATCTGGGAAAAATCTTAAAAAGAAAGTAAGAAGCAGAAGTCTAATATGCATTCCATCAACATCGGCATCTGTGGCAATAATAATTTTATTATACCTTAAAGAATCCATGTCCTCTTCAATATTTAAAGCAGCTTGTATTAGATTGAACTCTTCATTCTCGTAAACCACTTTTTTAGAAAGCCCAAAAGAATTAAGCGGTTTTCCTCTTAAGCTAAATACAGCTTGGGTTTTAACATCTCTACATTTGGTGATGGAACCACTTGCAGAATCTCCTTCCGTTATGAAAATTGAGGTCTCCTCCCTCCTGTCATTTTTAAAATCACTAAAGTGGATTTTACAATCTCTTAATTTTTTGTTGTGCAAACTAACTTTCTTTGCTCTCTCTCGAGCTAGTTTTCTTATTCCAGATAATTCTTTTCTTTCTTTTTCAGATTGCTTAATCTTAAATTCCATCTGTTGAACCACATCTGGATTTTTATGTAGAAAATTATCTAGCTTTTCTCTTAAAAAATCCATTACAAAACCTCTTACAGATTTACCATTAGGTTCAATTTCTGTAGAACCTAATTTTGTTTTTGTTTGGGATTCAAAAACAGGTTCTATTACTTTAATACTTACTGCAGCAACAATTCCCTGCCTAATATCTACAGGCTCGTATTTATTAAAAAAGTCTTTTATAACTTTAGCAATTGCCTCTCTAAATGCGCTTTGATGTGTACCTCCTTGTGTTGTGTGTTGTCCATTAACAAAAGATGAATAATCTTCTCCATATCCTCTAGAGTGGGTAAAAGCAACCTCAATATCATCTCCCTCTAAGTGTACAATTGGATATAACGGAGAACCATCCATATTGGATTCTAAAAGATCTTTTAAACCATTTTTTGAAATAAACTTATTGCCATTAAAATCTATCGTTAAATTTCTATTTAAATAACAATAGTTCCAGAACATTTTTTCCAAATAAGTATCTCTAAATTTGTAGTTTTTAAAAATATCTTTATCGGGCGAAAAAACAATTCTTGTTCCATTGTCTTGATCAGTTTTCTCAAGGGACAAATCATCCACCACCTCTCCTCTAGTGAAAGAAACTTTTTTTAATTCGCCATCTCTAATTGATTCAACTTGAAAGTCTGAAGAAAGAGCATTCACTGCTTTTGTACCAACACCATTAAGACCAACAGATTTTTTAAATGCTCTTGAATCGTATTTACCGCCAGTATTCATTTTAGAAACTACATCTTTTACTTTCCCTAAAGGAATTCCTCTCCCAAAATCTCTAACCTGAACAACATCATTATCAATCTTTACAGAAATTTTCTTTCCATTACCCATCACAAACTCATCGATAGAATTGTCTACAACTTCCTTTACCAAAACATAGATACCATCGTCTGAAGAAGAACCATCTCCTAACTTTCCAATATACATTCCAGGACGCATTCTAATATGCTCTTTCCAGTCTAAGGAACGTATATTTTCTTCAGTATATTGAACGTTATTATCAGCCATAATTTAGAACGATGACTAAAAATAGTTTTTTATAGAAAAATAAGATTATTTAACAGAGTAACTTATCAACAGTTATTGTTGAATACCTAAAAAGTTTATGAAAATCAACCTTTCAAAGAATATTTTATGACATCTTCCATCTTTTTAACATAGTTAAATGTAAGACCTTTAAGATATTCAGACTTAATGTCTTCTACATCTTTTTGGTTAGATGCTGGCAATAAAATAAACTTGATACCAGCTCTTTTAGCAGCTAATATTTTTTCTTTAATTCCTCCAACAGGCAAAACTTCCCCTCTTAGAGTAATTTCGCCAGTCATTGCCAAGTATTTTTTAACTTTTTTTCCAGTTATTGATGAGGCCAAAGCAGTAATCATAGTAACTCCAGCAGATGGACCATCTTTTGGAGTGGCACCTTCTGGAACATGAACATGAAAATTATTTTTATCAATTTCTTCTTGAGAAATCCCAAACTTCTCACCATTTGCTTTAATATATTCCAAGGCAATTACTGCAGATTCTTTCATAACATCCCCAAGGTTTCCAGTAAGGGTCAATTTACCTTTTCCAATAGTTTTTGAAGTTTCAATAAATAAAATATCTCCTCCAGTTCTAGTCCATGCAAGCCCCGTAACTACTCCAGGAATAATATGCTCAGAATATTTTCTAGGATCCATTCCTGGTCCTAAAAGCTTTAAAACATTTTCTTTAGTAATTACGGGGTTAAACTTTTCTTCAAATGCAATTTGTTTTGCTCTATTTCTTATAAGTTTTGCAATTTTTTTCTCTAGTCCTCTCACTCCACTTTCATTAGTGTAAGATGTAATAACATTTTCTAAAATACCTTGATTTAGTTTAACATCATCATTTGAAATTCCATGATCTGTAATAAGTTTTGGTATTAAATGCTTTTTAGCTATTTGTACTTTTTCTTCAATAGTATATCCATTTATTGGAATAATTTCCATTCTATCTCTTAATGCAGGCTGAATTGTTGATAAATCGTTTGCTGTAGCAATAAATAAAACTTTGGATAGATCGTATTCTATTTCAACAAAGTTATCTTGGAATGTATCATTTTGCTCGGGGTCTAAAACTTCTAAAAGTGCTGAAGATGGATCGCCGTGACCAGACTTTCCTACTTTGTCAATTTCGTCCAAAACAAAAACGGGGTTGGAAGTACCAACTTTTTTTAAATTATTAATTAGTTTTCCTGGCATTGCTCCTATATATGTTTTTCTATGCCCTCTAATCTCAGATTCATCATGCAATCCACCCAAAGACATTCTTACGTATTTTCTCCCTATTGCTTCAGCAATAGATTTTCCTAAAGAGGTTTTGCCAACCCCTGGAGGTCCGTAAAGACACAATATTGGAGATTTCATATCTCCTTTTAATTTAAGAACAGATAAATATTCTACAATTCTGTCTTTGACCTTTTCTAATCCAAAATGATCTCTGTCCAAAACTTTTTGAACCTTTTTAAGATTGAACTTATCGTTGGTGTAAACATCCCACGGGAGATCAATTAGTAGCTGACAATAGTTAATTTGTACGCCATACTCTGCTCCAGAGGGATTCATTCTCTCTAATTTGTCTAATTCTTTATTAAAGGTTTTCTTCACATCAGCAGACCATTTTTTAGAAAGAGATTTTTCTCTTAATTCATTTATTTCTTGCTGAACTGGATTTTCACCAAGTTGGTTTTGAATTTCTTTCATCTGCTGATGAAGCAAATATTCTTTTTGTTGTTGGTCTAAGTCTGTTTTAACTCTAGATTGAATATCATTTTTCAATTCTAGCATCTGTAATTCTTTATTTAGATGCTTAAGTAATAGCTCTGCTCTGTCATTAATATTTGGGACTTCCAGCATTTTTTGCTTTTCAACAACTTCTGCGTTCATATGAGAACTTATGAAATTAACCAAGAAATTAGGGCTTTCAATATTCTTTACTGCAAATGAAGCTTCAGAGGGAATACTAGGAGAGTTTTTAATAATATTAAGAGCCATATCTTTTAAAGAATCAAATAAGGCCACAGATTCTTTAGAAACACTCTTCAAACTTTTCTCATCAAATTCTTCAATTGAGGCTATTAAATAAGGATCTTCAGAAATTTCCTGAACTAATTTTAACCGTTTTTTTCCTTGAATAATGATGGTACTACTTCCATCTGGCATCTTTAACATTTTAACTATTTGTGCAACAGTTCCTACTGGATACAAATCTTTATAACTAGGCTCTTCAACTTTAGAATCTTTTTGTGAAACTATACCTATAATTTTATTGCCCTTATTAGCATCCTGTATAAGCTTTATACTTTTATCTCTACCAAGAGTTATTGGGATAACAACACCAGGAAATAACACATTATTTCTAAGGGGAAGAATTGGTAATTTCTCAGGAACTTCTTCCAAATTCATTCTATCTTCATCTTCAGAAGATATTAATGGAATAAATTCTGTTTCTCCATTTACTAAATCACTAAACTCACTCCAATTTTTTTCTGCAAAAAAGTCACTCATTACTTTGTTTTTTAACATTTAATGACAATATGTCGTTGTTGGTGTAATTTTAAAAGATGAATAATTCTAAATAAAGGATTATTAGAACTAAATTAAGTACACCTATATTACTAGTTCAATTGGTGTGCCAAACTATATTATTACAATATTTATTTGAAAAAAGATTTATAGATGTCTATTGTTAGTTTGTCTAACTCAACCCCTCTTCTTTTCATTACAATATTGGCTAGTTCAATAGCTTTTTCAAATTTGTATGTTTCGAAAGCATCCCCACCGCCCCATGAATAAGAAGGAATAAATTTTGAAGGAAATCCGGATCCAAAAATATTAACAAACGCACCTACTACAGTTCCTGTATTAAACATAGTATTAATCCCACATTTTGAATGGTCCCCAATAATTAAACCGCAGTACATAGTTCCTGTATTATCAAATTTTTCAGTATGGTAATTCCAAGATTTAACTTCGCTATAATTGTTTTTCAAGTTGGATGAATTTGAATCAGCTCCGAAATTACACCAATATCCAACTACACTATTTCCTAAAAAACCATCATGTGCTTTATTTGAAAACCCTTGAAAAACTACATTACTTAACTCACCTCCAATTTTACAACTTGGACCTATGGTAGTTGGACCATAAATTTTGGAACCCATTTTTATTACTGAATTTTCCATTATAACCAAAGGACCTCTTAAGTTACTTCCTTCCATTACTTCTGCTGATTTACTTATGTAAATAGGACCATCATTGCTATTAAGAGTAGCTCCATTAATTATAGCACCATCTTCAATATATATATTATCACCAATAAATAAATTACCTGTTCCATAATTATTACTATGAGTATTTTCTTTTTGTATGAAATTTAAATCTCTATCAATTTCTAAAGTATTTAAAATGAAAATATCCATTGGTTTTTCAACCGATTGAATTTCTCCAGTATATTGAACTGTTCTGTAGCTACTCAACTTAGAATCAAGTTCATCATTTTCTTCTGGCAATGGAGAGATAGCAAGTACCTTTCCACTTTTCATAATAATAGTATTCTCTTCAATAGAATCTAATGCATCAATAAAATCAAGAGAAGGAAATATAGATGCTGAAATTCCAATTTTGGCGGAATTTAGGTGGGAATTAAATTTTTTTCTTAAATAATCTTTGGTTCTTACTTCTACTTTACTATTAAGTGCCAAAGACCATTTTTCTTGGATGGTGAAAATTCCTATTCTTAGATCTGCAACAGGTCTAGTTAAAGTTAGGGGTTTTAACTTTTGATGGTGAACACCATCAAAAAGTACGTATTTTACAATTTCTGACATAGGACTATAAAAAAACCTTCATAAGAAGGTTAATTTATAAATATAAAGAATAATACTAAAGTATTATTTCTTTTGTTTGGAATATCTTGTTTTAAATTTGTCAATTCTTCCTGCAGTATCAACCAATTGCATTTTTCCAGTAAAGAATGGATGAGATTTATGGGAAATCTCTAATTTTATTAATGGATATTCGTTACCATCTTCCCATTTCATGGTTTCACTGGTGGGTGCACAGCTTTTGCTTACAAAGGAATAGTCATTAGACATGTCCTTAAAAACAACTAGTCTATAATTTTCTGGATGTATATCTTTTTTCATTTTAAAGATTTATTGGCTGCAAATTTAATCTTTAAATTAAATTAACAAAAAATAATAAGACTAAAAATAAATTAAAGTTTTCTGAGTTGTATATATATTGCAAAAGATTATGAAAATTAAACATATAATATATTTAATAACAATATTTTCATCCCTTCAAATATTAAGCTGTAAAAAAAATAATTTACTTACCAGTTCTAATTTTAATATTGAGACTTCTTCAGACACCATTCTCTTTGATACACTTTTCACAACCATTGGATCAACTACCAAAAGATTTAAATGTTACAACCATAACTCAGGAACAATAAATATTAGTAACATATCTTTACAAAATGGAACGAATTCACCATTTAGAATAAATATTGATGGTGAATCTGGAGTAGATTTTAAGGATATTTCTATACTTGAAGGAGATAGTATTTTCATATTTGTAGAAGTAACTATTGATCCTAATGGTACTTCACTTCCTCTTGTGGTAGAAGATCAAATAATATTCGAAACCAATGGCAATTTCAATAAAGTAGTTCTAAATGCTTGGGGACAAGATGCTTATTTTCATGTAAATGAAATTGTTCAAGGTACATGGACTAACGATAAACCCCACGTAATTTACGGAGTAGCTGCTGTTGGTTACCCATCATTAGACTCAAATCTAACATTAACTATTGAACAAGGAACTAAAATACATGGACACTCAAATGCTGTACTCTATGTTTATAAAAGTACCTTAAACGTCAATGGGAATTTAAATAATCCAGTTGTTTTTCAACAAGATAGAACTGAGGATTATTTACTCTACTCTGCAGATTCAATAGCTGGACAATGGAGAGGTCTTTATTTTTCTAATGCTCTTAACTCTACCATAACGCATGCAGAAATTAAAAATGCAATAATTGGTATTCAGATAGATACTTTTTCCTTAAATAACTATGTATCTTTAAATAAAGTCAAAATACATAACTCACTGTATTCTAACATATTATCACAAGGGTCAAATTTATCTGCAACCAATTGTTTATTTGCCAATTCTAACAACTACTCAGCATTTTTAAGCATTGGTGGAGATATTAACTTTGAACATTGTACTTTTTCAAATTACAGTAGTGGATATAGAACAAGTCCAGCTTTTGTATTTAAAGATTATTACGAAAGTACCAACGGACAAATTATATTCAGACCATTTAATCAAGCCAACTTCACCAATTGTATAATAGATGGAAATTCAACAACAGACTTTGTATGCGACACATTGGGATTCGATATTTCTGGAATTCTTACTAATGTATTATTTGATCATTGCTCTTTAAAAACAGAAGATACAATAGAAAATATTGTATTGAATAATTGTCTATTTAATCCTAAAATACATTTCAAAAATACAGAGGAATGGAATTTTGAACTAACAGATTCCTCACAAATAATAGATATAGGCAAAAGTTCGAATATTTCTGATGACATAGAAAACAATTCACGATCTATACCTAATGATTTGGGCTGTTACGAATACCAATAAATTACATATTTCTTCGATATTGACCACCCACATCAAATAATGCTTTGGTAATTTCACCAAGAGAACAATATTTACACGCTTCCATCAATTCTTCAAATATATTTTCTTGATTAATTGCTGAAGATTTCAC
Source organism: Flavobacteriales bacterium (assembly GCA_016780365.1). Taxonomy (GTDB): domain Bacteria; phylum Bacteroidota; class Bacteroidia; order Flavobacteriales_D; family Parvicellaceae; genus MED-G20. Next base: position 3,436 of record JADHMB010000051.1, on the reverse strand, counting down.
CTTTTCAAGTGCTTTAATAGATAAAGACTTATTAAAATCATGAAAATCATTAAGCATTTTAATTTGATGTTCTTTTTCTTCATTAGTAGCTCTAATAACTTCCCCAGGAATAATGGTTGGAGAACCTTTAGAATTTAAAAAAGTATTAACTCCAATTATAGGAAATTCACCAGTATGCTTTAGCGTCTCGTAGTGAAGAGATTCTTCTTGTATTTTACTTCTTTGATACATAGTTTCCATTGCCCCAAGAACTCCTCCTCTTTCGTTGATTCTGTCAAATTCAATTAACACAGCTTCTTCTACCAAGTTTGTTAAATCGTCAATTATATAAGAACCTTGTAGTGGATTTTCGTTTTTAGCTAAGCCCAATTCTTTATTAATTATAAGCTGAATGGCCATAGCTCTTCTTACAGAGTCTTCTGTTGGTGTAGTTATTGCCTCATCATAGGCATTGGTATGTAATGAATTACAATTGTCATATATGGCATAAAGTGCCTGAAGAGTTGTTCTAATGTCATTAAAGTCTATTTCTTGAGCATGAAGTGATCTTCCAGAAGTTTGAATATGGTATTTTAACTTTTGTGCCCTTTCATCGGCACCATATTTAAATTTCATAGCTTTTGCCCAAATTCTTCTAGCTACTCTGCCAATTACTGCATATTCAGGATCAATGCCATTTGAGAAGAAAAAAGATAAGTTAGGTCCAAAGTCATCAATGGACATACCTCTAGATAAATAATATTCTACGTATGTAAACCCATTGGATAATGTAAATGCTAACTGTGTAATAGGATTTGCTCCTGCTTCTGCAATATGGTAACCAGAAATTGAAACAGAATAAAAATTTCTAACTTTTTTATTTATAAAGTATTCCTGTACATCTCCCATAAGTCTTAATGCAAACTCTGTAGAAAAAATACAGGTGTTTTGCGCTTGATCTTCTTTAAGAATATCCGCTTGAACCGTACCACGAACTTGGGATAGTGTGTTGTCTTTTATTTTATTATAAACTTCTTCAGGAAGAACTTGATCTCCTGTCACACCAAGCAACATTAAACCTAATCCATTGTTGCCTTTTGGTAAATCTCCTTGGTATTTAGGTATTGGATTTGTCCCATAAATCTTTTCAATTGTTTTTTTAACTTCATTTTCAAGATTATTCTTCTTGATGTACTTTTCACAATTTTGATCTATGGCAACATTCATATAAAAACCTAGTAGCATTGGAGCAGGTCCATTGATAGTCATACTTACAGAAGTAGTGTTTGAAGAAAGATCAAACCCTGAGTATAACTTTTTTGCATCGTCCAAACAACATATCGAAACTCCAGCATTACCGATTTTACCAAAAATATCTGGTCTAAGTCCTGGATCATTTCCATATAGAGTAACCGAATCGAATGCAGTAGAAAGTCTTTTTGCAGGCATCTGAAAACTCAAATAATGAAATCTCTTATTGGTTCTTTCAGGACCTCCTTCACCGGCAAACATTCTGGTAGGGTCTTCTCCTTCTCTTTTAAAAGGAAATAAACCAGCTGTAAATGGAAATTTACCAGGCACATTTTCTTGATTGACCCATCTTATAATATCTCCCCAGGAAGTGAACTTTGGTAAAGCAACTTTTGGAATTTTTGAATTAGATAGAGATTTTGAATTTGTTGCAATTTTCAACTCTTTATCCCTAACATTAAATTTAAAAAACTCTTCGTTGTAAGATTGGTAAAAACTGTCCCATTCATCAATAGTTTTTTGATTTCTTGCATCAAAATCTAATTTAATTTGCTCAATTTTTTCCTCTAAAATTGATTTAACAGTATTGTTATTGTCTCTAGAGAATTCTTTTAAAGCTTTACAAAAGACATATAATTTATCAGCTAGTACTACTTGTTGATTTAATCTTTTATCAAATTCTCGATTATTTTCTGCAATTTCAGAAAGGTATCTTACTCTATTAGGAGGAATAATAAATACCTTTTCAGAAAGCTCTTTATTGGATTTAAAAGACGATGAAAAGTCAGTTTTTGAAGATTTATTAATTAAATCTATTAAGTGCTTATATAAGTTATTCATTCCAGGATCGTTGAATTGCGAAGCAATAGTCCCATAAACTGGAATATCTTCATCTTTTGCATCCCATAAGTTATGATTCCTTCTGTATTGCTTTTTTACATCTCTAATGGCGTCTAAAGATCCTCTTTTGTCAAATTTGTTAAGAGCAACAACATCTGCAAAATCTAACATATCTATTTTCTCCAACTGAGTTGCCGCACCAAATTCAGGAGTCATAACGTATAGAGATACATCACTGTGATCAAGAATTTCTGTATCTGATTGACCAATTCCAGAAGTTTCTAAAATAATTAAATCAAATTTTGAGTATTTCAATATATCTACAGCTTGTGATACATGCTTAGAAAGTGCTAAATTACTTTGTCTAGTTGCTAATGACCGCATATAAACTCTAGAGTTATTTATAGAATTCATTCTAATTCTGTCTCCTAATAAAGCACCACCGGTTTTTCTTTTTGAAGGGTCTACTGAAATAATAGCTAAATTTTTATTCTTGAAATCGTGTAAAAAACGTCTTACTAATTCATCTACTAAAGATGACTTTCCTGCTCCTCCAGTCCCAGTAATTCCTAAAACTGGAATATTAAATTTTTCAACTTTAGTTTTGATTTCATTAAGAATCTCTGAATTACTTTCACCAAAATTTTCTGCAGATGAAATAAGTTTACCAATCTCTAGATGATTTTTAGGCACTATTTTTTCAAGTACTTTAATTTTCTTTTCTCCAGTGATAAAATCACATCTTTTCACTAAGTCATTAATCATTCCCTGAAGTCCCATTTTCCTGCCATCGTCAGGATGGTAAATTTTTTCTATACCATAGTCCTCTAAAATTTTAATTTCCTCTGGTAAAATAGTACCACCTCCACCTCCAAATATTTTTATATGACTAGAACCTTTTTTAATAAGTAAGTCATACATAAATTTAAAATATTCATTGTGGCCACCTTGGTAAGATGTCATAGCAATTGCTTGTACATCTTCTTGAATCGCACAATTAACTACTTCTTCTACACTTCTGTCGTGTCCAAGGTGAATAACCTCACAGCCTGTAGATTGAATTATTCTTCTCATAATATTAATAGCAGCATCATGGCCATCAAAAAGAGAAGCAGCAGTAACTATTCTAATTTTATTCTTTGGTTGATAGGGAGTTAAATCCATTTAATTTAAATTAGCATAGAATTATTGTAATAATTGATAACGTATTTTCCACAAAATTAATCATTATTAGTCAAGTGTTTTTTTTATTATCCAAAATATTGTCTTTTTTGATAGATCCTTTCTTCTGGATTGTAGTTTTTTTATTAGCCTCTCTACTTCACAAAAGAAAATACTTAAGAAGAAGATTCTTAACCTTGGGGCT
>JADHMB010000050.1 GCA_016780365.1 Flavobacteriales bacterium | reverse complement strand
TATTATTGCAAACTAATCTCTGTAAAATGTCACATAAATCTGGTTTTGTAAATATTATTGGTAGTCCCAATGTTGGGAAATCAACCCTCATGAACCAATTGGTAGGGGAAAAGCTATCTATAATTACTTCTAAAATGCAAACAACTCGTCACCGAATAATGGGAATGGTGAATGAAGAGGACTATCAAATAGTTTTTTCTGATACTCCTGGGATAATAGATCCACATTACAGACTTCATGAAAACATGATGAAATTTGTTTCAGAAGCACTTAAGGATGCTGATGTTATTCTCATGGTAACAGATATATATGAAGATCCTAATAAAATGGAAGAGAGACTTGCACAGATAAACAAACTCAGTGTTCCAATTTTGCTTCTTTTAAATAAAATAGATAATTCAGAACAAAAGTCTCTTGAAAAATTAGTTAATGAATGGAAAATAAAATTACCTAAAGCAGAAATTCTACCTATATCTGCCCTACATAAAATGAGTATTCAATTTATTTTACCAAAAATTTTAGAATGGTTGCCAGAAAATCCTCCCTATTTTGACAAAGACCAGTTAACCAATAAGAGCATGCGATTCTTTGTATCTGAGATTATCAGAGAAAAAATTCTTTTAATTTATCAAAAAGAAGTGCCTTATTCCTGTGAAGTAGTAGTGGAGGAATACAAAGACGAAGAAAAAATAGTTAGAATAAGAGCCAATATTATGGTCTCTAGAACTAGTCAGAAATCTATCGTAATTGGACACCAAGGAAAGAAAATAAAAAAACTTGGAACAGATGCTAGGCTAGATATAGAAGCTTTCATCTCTAAAAAGGTATATTTGGAGCTCTATGTAAAAGTGGACAAAGATTGGAGAGATAAAGAAGGAAAACTAAAAAAATACGGGTATTGAGTAATATAGTAGCCATAGTAGGAAGACCAAATGTTGGGAAATCAACTTTATTCAACAAATTAATTGGCGGCAGAAGAGCAATCGTTAAAGAGGTTAGTGGAGTAACTAGAGACCGACACTACGGAAAATCTGAATGGAATGGGAAGCAGTTTTCGGTAATTGATACTGGTGGATATGTATCCGGATCGGACGATATTTTTGAAGGAGAAATTAGAAGACAAGTAAAAATAGCCATTGATGAGGCAACGGTTATTATTTTTGTAGTCGATGTAGAAACGGGAATTACCGATTTAGATGAGTCGGTTGCTAAAATTTTAAGAAGTTCTAAAAAACCAATTATCGTAGTTGCTAATAAAGTAGACAACAACGAAAGAATCAGCAGTACTTTTGAATTTTATCAATTTGGATTGGAACATGTTTTTGGAATTAGTGCTATTAATGGTTCTGGTACAGGCGATATGCTAGACCATTTAGCAGAACAATTGTACAACGATAAAGAAGTTCCAAAAAATGAAATTCCTAGAATTGCTATTGTTGGCAAACCCAATGTTGGCAAATCTTCTTTGACCAACGCACTTTTAGGAGAAGATAGAAATATTGTTACTGATATTTCCGGAACTACTAGAGATGCTGTTGATACTCACTTTAATTCTTATGGTTTTGACCTTACCCTAGTAGATACTGCTGGAATTCGTAAAAAAAGTAAAGTACATGAAGACATTGAGTTTTATTCAGTGATGCGGGCAATTAGAGCAATTGAAGACTGTGATGTTTGTTTGTTTATGATAGATGCCAATGAAGGAGTTCAAAAACAAGACCTTAGTATCTTTTCCGTTATTGAAAAAAATAAAAAGGGGGTAGTATTACTAATTAATAAATGGGACTCTATAGAAAAAGAAACCTCTACTCTAAAAGAGTATGAGGAAAATATTTTGTCTAAAATAGCTCCCTTTACAGATATACCAATATTATTTATTTCGGCATTAAATAAACAAAGAATTCATAAAGCACTGGAAGCTGCAATGGAAGTATTTGACAATAGAAAGCAAAAGATTCCAACCTCTAAACTAAATGAAGTAATGTTGGCAGCAATTGAGAAAAACCCACCTCCAGCTTTAAAGGGAAAGTATGTTAAAATCAAATATGTAACACAGCTTCCTACCCATTCTCCAGTATTTGCATTTTTTTGTAATTTGCCACAGTATGTGAAAGATCCTTATAAAAGATATTTAGAGAACCAACTAAGAAAGGTTTTCAATTTGAAAGGAGTTCCAATAAGAGTTGTTTTCAAAAAGAAATAAAATAAATTCTAGTGACCAAAACTAGATTTAATTTTTTCTACGTAATCTAATTTTTCCCAAGGAAAAAGTTCAACCTCAACATTAATTTTACTACCGTCAGCAGCAGTAAATTCCTTATTAATTTTTTCAGGATTTCTCCCCATATGCCCATAGGCTGCAGTTTCAGAATAAATAGGACTTCTTAAGTTAAATCTTTGTTCAATAGCATAAGGACGCATGTCAAAAATTTCATTTAATTTTTCAGCAATTTGACCATCGTTTAAATTTACTTTACTAGTTCCATAAGTATTTACGTAAAGACCAACAGGTTCAGCAACTCCTATTGCATAAGCAACTTGTACCAAAACTTCTTGGGCAACTCCAGCAGCAACCAAATTTTTTGCAATATGTCTAGTTGCATAGGCTGCAGATCGGTCTACTTTACTTGGATCTTTTCCTGAAAACGCTCCACCTCCATGCGCGCCTTTTCCACCATAAGTATCGACTATTATTTTCCTTCCAGTAAGTCCAGTATCTCCATGTGGTCCACCAATCACAAAAATTCCAGTTGGATTTACATGGTAATTTATATTTTCGTTAAAAAGATTTTGAATATTGGAGGGAAGCAAGTTTTTAACTCTTGGAACTAAGATATTTATAACGTCTTGTTTTATTTTGCTAAGCATATTTGCCTCAGAGTCGAAATCATCGTGTTGGGTAGAAACAACAATAGCATCTATTTTTACGGGATTGTTTTGATCGTCGTATTCGATAGTAACCTGAGACTTAGAATCTGGCCTCAAGTAGGTCATCTCTTTACCCTCTTTTCTTAAAGCAGCCAACTCTCTTAAAAGTAAATGAGAAATTTCTAAAGGTAATGGCATAAAGTTTTCTGTCTCGTTGGTTGCATAACCAAACATCATTCCTTGATCTCCAGCACCTTGGTCTTCTTCATTGGTTCTTTCCACACCCTGATTTATATCTGGAGATTGCTCGTGAATAGCAGAAAATACTCCACAAGAATTACCATCAAACATATACTCGCTTTTGGTGTAGCCAATTTTATTAATTACCTCTCTTGCTATTTTCTGAACATCTAAATATGCTTTGGACTTTACCTCGCCAGCTAAAACAACTTGTCCAGTAGTAACTAGTGTCTCGCAAGCAACCTTGGAGGAGGAATCAAACGCTAAGAAATTATCAATAAGAGCGTCAGATATTTGATCAGCTACTTTGTCAGGATGTCCTTCGGAAACAGATTCAGAAGTAAATAAATATGCCATAGTTTTAATAAGTTTTAGGAAGATTGAACACTTAAGTTCGTTTTAGCTTTTTTTGGTGGTTGCAAGCATTCAAATCATTCCTCTAGTTTATCAAGCAAATGTAAAAAAATCTATTTTTAAATAAAGTTATTTAGTTAGTTTTTTAAATAAATCTTCAAGAGTATCAGTGTGTTGTTTTATTTCTAAAATTAATATTTCGTTTTCCTGAGCATATTTAGAAATTAATTTTCTTAAATCTTTCTTGCCACTGTATTGAAACAGCCATTTTTTATCCTTTTTTTCAATTTTAGTTTTAGGAAAATATTTTTTTAGATGATTGCCATCTATTTCATTTTCAAATTCTACTAAAACTAATTGCTCTTTTAGATTGTTTGTTGGAGTTTCTGTTTTTTCAAGATTTCTATCTGCGACAATTTTCCCATTGTTAATTACCACAATACGATCGCAAATAGACTCCACTTCTTGCATAATGTGGGTAGATAGCATTACGGTTTTATTTCTCCCTAATTCTTTAATTAAACCTCTAATATCTTCCAACTGGTTAGGATCTAAACCACTAGTAGGTTCGTCTAAAATTAAAACTTCTGGATCGTGTACTATTGCCTGAGCAATCCCTACTCTTTGCTGGTAACCTTTAGAAAGCTGTCCTATTTTTTTATGCGCTTCTTTAGACAAACCAACTTTTTCTATTACTTCCGCTACAGAATTTTTTACATCTTCTACTTTGTGAATTTGCGCTATAAAAGCAATAGATTCTCTTACGTACATGTCTTCATACAATGGGTTGTTTTCAGGTAAATAACCAATTTTGGTTTTAACTGCTATTTCATTTTCGTGAATAGAGACTCCGTCTACAAGAACATTTCCAGAAGAAGGCTTGATAAAACAAGAAATAATTTTCATAGTAGTAGACTTACCAGCTCCGTTAGGACCTAAAAATCCAACTATTTCTCCTGAATTGACTTTAAAACTAACTTCGTCAATAGCCAATTGTTCTTGGTAATATTTGCTTAATTTTTGTACTTCTATGCTCATTTTGTGAAATTCTTGTGCTAAAATAACGCTTAACAACAGAAATATCTAAATTTTATGAATTGGAATTCATTCTATTGTAAATTTATGCAATGCAAAAAGGTAAGGTATATAGATCTACAGGTAGTTGGTACGATGTAAAATTGGATACAGGTAGTTTTATAAAAGCTAGAATCCAAGGTAAATTTAGAAATCTGTCTATTAAAACTACCAATCCTGTTTCAGTTGGGGACGAGGTAGATTTATTAATTAATGAAAATAATGAAGCAGTAATTAAAAACATACATCCCAGAAAAAATTACATCATTAGAAAATCTGTTAACCTTTCCAAAGAAGCACATATTATTGCCTCCAATTTAGATTTGGCAGTTTTGCTAGTAACAGTTGTAAACCCCATAACTTCTCCTGGATTTATTGATAGATTTACAGTAACGGCCCAAGCTTATAATATTCCACTTTTAATAGTTTTTAATAAGGTGGAGATTTACGATACAAAAGCAATTGAAAAACTAGAATTATTTGAAAATTCTTATAATAAAGCTGGATACGAAACTATGAGAATGTCTGTTTTAGAAAATTTATCAATGGATACATTTATAGAAAAGATTCAAAATAAAACCGTACTTGTTTCTGGAAATAGTGGCGCAGGAAAATCCACTCTTATTAATAAGATAATTCCAGATTTGCATTTAAAAACTGGAGAAATTTCTACAACCCACAACACAGGAAAACATACTACTACTTTTGCTGAAATGTTTGATTATAATGAAAAAACACAAATTATAGATACACCTGGAATTAAAGGTTTCGGATTGGTAGATTTTGACAAATCCGAGTTATCTAGATTTTTCCCTGAAATGTTGCAATTGTTACAAGATTGTAAATTCCATAACTGTAAACACATTAATGAGCCAGGTTGTGAAGTTCTAAATCAGTTAAGTAAAAATAATTTTTCTATAACAAGACACCAAAGTTACTTGGCAATGTATCAGGTAGACAAAGATTCTAATTACAGAAAAAACAATTATTTGTGAGAGTAGTTGTTCAAAAAGTTAAAAACGCATCTGTTAAAGTCAATAACCAATTGGTTGGGGAAATTAACAATGGTTTGATGGTTTTAGCTGGATACGAACCTTCAGATAGTAAGGAAGATATTTCTTGGATGGTTCAAAAAATAATTAAAATGAGAATTTTTGACGATTCTGAAAATAGACTGAATTTTTCACTCTTAGACGTAAATGGAGAAATTTTATTAATTAGTCAATTTACTTTACATGCTTCGGTAAAAAAAGGAAATCGTCCTTCTTATATTAAAGCAGCTGATTCCCAAAAAGCTAAGCTAATGTATGATCTAACAATAAGTGAATTTGAAACTGTTTTAAAACGAAAAATTTCAACTGGAAAGTTTGGAGCTAATATGGATGTTTCGTTGGTTAATAATGGCCCAGTTACAATAACAATAGACAGCAAGAAAAAAGAATAAAATGGAAGAAATCACAATGAATAAGGCCCAGCAAATGGTAGATAATTGGATAAAAACTTATGGTGTTAGATATTTCAGTGAATTAACCAATATGGCTATTTTAACAGAAGAGGTAGGAGAAGTTGCTAGAATTATTTCTAGAAAGTTTGGTGAGCAAAGTGAAAAAAGCTCAGATGGAAATTTAGATTTAGCAGATGAGTTAGCGGATGTGCTTTTTGTAGTAATATGCTTGGCAAATCAGACAGGAATTGATTTGGAAAAAGCATTAATTAACAACCTTAATAAAAAAACAAAACGAGATTCTACTAGACATATATCTAACATAAAATAATAGGTGTATTTACGTTAATTTACTGGTAATTAGTTCCTTAAATAGTTAAGTGCTGATGTTTTTCATATATTTGATATACATAATATAAAACATTTATATGGAAATTTTACTTATAATATCAACAGTTCTTACTTTATTTGGCATTTTTAGATCACAAATAAACGGTTCAAAACCCTCCGGATTAATAGACTTAAAAGATACAACCAACAAATGGATTAGTGACAAATCTTGGCTCAGTAGATTAACTCCACTTTTTAGTGGATTAGTTATAGTTTACAATCTATTATTGTGGATAGTAAATGGACTAAATGCTATTGTCGATGTAATAAAATATATTTTCAATATTCTTAGTACAATTATTTTATGGGTATGGAATAATATTATTCATCCAACAATATTTCTTACTGCAAAATTAGTATGGCATTACTTAATTGTTTTTTTATGGAAATTATTCTTGTCTTCAATTAGTCCAAATAAGTTAAAAGAAGTTTTTAAAAGAAAGAATATTATTTTTTCATTTAAAGTAACGGTTCAAATATTTTCTGTCTCAATTTTATTCTTTTTCATTTCAAGATTATTTGATTTTGGCCAAGTTGCAAACTATATTTTAATTTTATTTACTTTAGTTTTTATACAATTTCAAATTTTTGAATCCACTAACTTTTTTACTAGTTCATCTTCATCAACTATAAGAAAGCTTAAAATCGTCGGAACTTCCATTGCTACATCCATGGCCTTTATTGGTTTGGTTTTACTTTTCAAAAACCATTCTGACAAAATCATTCTTCAGGGACTTGGGGTTACCATAGCTCAAATATCAGTTCCAATAATTCTTGTATCATTATATGTTTTTGTAATTTCTACGTTTTTTATTGCTCCTTATTTAAACAAGAAGGATGATAATTCTTTTGATTTATTTGATTTTTTAAAACAATCATCTATTAGAATAGTAAAATACTTCTATTCTTTGCCTTTTCATTTTTTAGGAATATTAATTGTGTCTATTGTTCCAATTATCATCGCATTGATAATGTCTTTCGGAATAAATTTAACAACGAATAAATCTATGCCAGAATGGTCTTCTACAGCCAATAACATATCCTCTTTTATCCCAATAATAAAGCAAAATAAAAAGTCTATAAAATCTGTAAAATCAGAAATGCTACAACAAGATTCTATTTATAAAAATGATATTGCAATTGCAGATTCTAAAATTGAAGATTTGACATTAAGCTTGAATGAAGCTGAAAACTTAAAAAGTTTACTTCTTCCTAACCAAATTCTTTCATTTCAAGGAGATCCTTTTGTTGGAGAAACTCAAAAGTTTAGTTTTTTAGAAACAATTAGTGCCTCTAATTATGTTATTAAAATCATTAAAAGTTCTAATGATTCTATCGTAAGAGAGTTTGACAAATACCAAAAAAACAAAAGAGAAGATGGTATAATTAATACTTACGTTTTTAATCATAAATGGAAAAACCCTGGAACTTATAGATTAGAAATAAGTCCTAAAAATAGTTGTGAAACTGGCAAACCTTTTTCTAAAATTATTGATGTGGACAATAAACCAGAGCAAAAACTTGCTTTTAAAAATCCAACTGGGAAAAATATGATTTGTGCTGGAGATACAGTATTGTTTAAAGCCGACCAAAGTAAATGGGTTGAATCTTGGCATTGGGAACTACCTGAAGGTTGTAAATATATTTCTGAAGACACAGAATCTTCAATTGAAGTTGTTTGGGGGAATCAACCTGGAACCATTAGAGTTTATGGAGTTGGTGCTAAAGGTGAAAACCAGATATCAGTTACTACCGGGTTACTTGTTAATATTATTCCTAAAATAGGTTCTCCAATGGTTTATGTTGACATGATTGACGATGAAACTATAAATTATTTTGAATACCCAACTAGAGAAGAATTATTTTACACTATGGTAAATGCCGAAAAAGAAATTTCTTCCCTTACAGATAGTCTTAATAGTGCTAGCAATAGCAAACTAGAAATAGAAAATTCTTTTTCAGAATTACAATCAAGTATGAATAACCAAATAAGTAATTATAAGGAAAAAATTAGCGATATAAGAATTGAAATCTTTGGTTTATTATTAGCTCTAATAGGATTTATTTTATTCTTCTCCATATTATTTACTAATCTTTGGACATATATGGTTAATTATAATTATTTCATATACGATTATGAACAAGAAGGGATTCACTATATTAATTCTCAAATTTCATTTTATAAAGAAAAAAATAAAAATCAGCCTCTTTTAGGGTGGACAATTTTATTGCTTTTTTCATTTTTGTTAATTGGGATTCTCAATTTAGGTTAATCTTATAACCATACTATATATTAAGTATAATTTTAATAAAGTACTAGATTAGCTATTATAGCTAAACTAGAGATACACAACGTCACGTTGAAAACAAGAAGCTGATTAATTAAATACTTTTAATTATTTAACGGATATTTGAGATTATGACTAAGGAAAAAAAACAACCTTCAAAAGAAATCAAACCCAAAAGCAATAAAAAAAATATTTTTTTATTTATTGGGTTGATTCTAATTTCAGGAGCTGCTGCATTTTATCTTATTAACAACAAACCAGCAGAAAATAAGCAAACTTTCGATGTTGACATAGCAGAGGAAATCTCAACTAATGATTCTATTGTTGCAAGCGATTCCATCATAGCGATTGACAATACCAATTTAGATCAAGTAGAGAATGAAGAATTAAAAGTTAAACCTACAAAGAAAAGAGCATCAAGATTTACTCTAGAAAATAATCCAAATTATTGGACGATAGTGAAAGGAAGTAATAGCGATACTACATTTTACACATTGAAAAATAAAAAAACTGGAACTAAATTGTCTAATAAATTTTATAGCAAACAAAAAGCAAATAAAGAGTTAAAAAATTTACGAAGCATCCTTACTAAATAGATGGTTATTTATGAATATAAAATTCAGTAGTTTCTCTTTATTTTTTCTTATTTCATTTTTTTCTTATTCCCAACTTATCCCAAATGATAGAGATTATCAATGGGAATATTTTGGTCTTCTGGACACCTCTACTTCTAATTTTAATAATATAGATTTATCCAACCATGGATTTAATTCTCTGGGAACAATTCCAAATGATAGTTTATTATCTTCAATTATTTCTACTTTTTCATCTGGAAGTGCAGCGGGTGTAATCCTAAATTTCCCTTCTGGTTCTTATTTATTTAACCAAACTATAAGTTTGCCAGAAAATATAGTTTTAAAGGGTAAAGGTGCAGATAGTACAATTCTAAAATTTAATTTAAATGGCTCTGGACATGCAATTGAAGTTATTGGTTCTGTAAGTAACGATACTTCTCATTTATCACAAAATGCTTTCAAGGATAGCAATGCTTTATTTGTGTCTAATCCGTCCATGTTTATTCCTGGAGATTGGGTTAGAATTATTCGTAACGATGCTACTTTAATTACTAGTAGTTGGGCGCTTAATACTGTTGGTCAGATTGTTAAAATAAATCAGGTAACCAATAATAAGTTGGTTTTTAATTCCAATCTTAGAATGAATTATAATCTCAGTGATCAACCTTTTATTAAAAAAATTCAACTCAAAGAGAATGTTGGTCTAGAATGTTTGAAAATAATAAGAGAAGATGTTTCTTCATCTCAAACTAGTAACATCAAGTTTAGTAGAGCTGGTAATTGTTGGGTTTCTGGTATTGAGTCCGACAAATGTAATTTTGCACATATCGATGCAGAATACAGTTCCAATTTGTCAATTTCTAAAAGTTATTTCCACGATGCACATTCTTATGGAAGTGGGGGTAAAGCTTATGGAGTTATGCTTCATTTCACTACCAATGAATGTTTTGTGGAGGACAATATTTTTGACCACCTTAGACACTCGATGATACTACAGGCTGGTGCCAACGGAAATATTTTCGCCTATAATTATTCGATAGATCCTTTTTGGACTGGAACCTTCTTTCCATCTAATTCAACTGGAGAAATTGTTCTTCATGGAAACTGGCCCTATGCCAATTTATTGGAAGGCAATGAAGTAGGCAATATAGTGATTGACAATTCACATGGTGCAAATGGGCCACACAATACTTTTTTTAGAAATAGAGCAAATGGATATGGTATATTTTTTAGTGACACCTCCTCACCAAGTCAACACTTTATAGGTAATGAGATCACCAACGATTCTTTACCTGCGCCATTTAGTAGTTTGACCTATTTTATACAAGGTTCTAATCATCTTGTCTATGGCAATAATAATTTAGGAGATATTGATCCTTTGGGAACCGATACGCTTTCTGATTTATCTTATGCTTACAGTAGTTTGCCAGAATTTATTCCCTTAGATCAATGGGGAAGTATTGGAGTTCCAAATAGTCTTAACTCCTCCAGTATTCCTTCCAAAGACAGATTTAGATTTAATGCCATATTCAGTAACTCTTGCGGTCAGAATTTAACAAGTAATACTATTTACAATGGTAAATCTATTGGAGTTTTCCCTAACCCATTTATTGATCGATTAAATATTGAAGGAAAATCCATTGAATCTATTGAAGTTTTTGATTCTTATGGTCGTCTAATTTACCATTCTATGAGTTGCTCAAGTATAGAAAATATCTCCTGGCCAAACGGGATTTATATCCTTAAAGTTAAATTACCTAGCAATTACAAATTCTTTAAGCTGATTAAAAAGTAATTTAATCTGTAGCCCACTTCTTTATAAAGAATTTTTTTAAGATTTTTTTTATAAATTTAGAGGATGACACTAAAAAACTTATTTCTAGGTTTTATTATTTTTTACATTAATTCATTTAACGCACAATGTTATTACCAATTGCACATGTACGATAGCTATGGAGATGGATGGAATGGCGCTTTTTTAGAAGTAACCATGAATGGTGTACATGTTGGAGATTTCGATTGTGATGTTTCCTACACGTTAGATTCTGTTTATTCATTTACTGGAGCTACAATGGATTTTATTTTCCATTCTGGAAATTGGGATAGTGAAATTACATTTGCTATATTATCTCCTATTGGTGATACACTTATTTATGGTCCTGCCCCAAGTGATTTGGACAACTTACTTCATACTTCAAATTCTACATGTCCAAGTACAGTTTCTTGTCTAAATCCTTTTTCTTTAAATGCCAGTGGTTTAACTACTAATTCTGCAAACCTTTCCTGGACCCCTTCTGCAACTGATACAATATGGAATTTACATTGGGATACTAGTCACATAAATTCTCATCCTGTAAATGGAGTTGGAAATTCAATAAATGTGCTTAATAGTAACAATTATTCCTTAACTGGTCTAAATCCATATACAACTTATGATTTTTATGTTCAAGCGGTGTGTGGAGCAAATAGCAACTCCATTTGGTCTGGACCATTTACTTTTACAACTTTAGTTATCCCCGGAACTTGTGGTGCTTATTTAGTAGAACTTTACGATTCTTATGGAGATGGATGGAATGGTGGATATTTAGAAATATTTTTAAATGGAACTATTATAGATTCTAATGTTACAATTCAAAATGGTTTTGGTCCTGAAAGCACACCTATTCCAATAGATTCTGGTGATATACTAGATGTTGTATATTATCCTGACCAATGGCCAGAAGAAAATTCTTATACTATTTATGACCAATCTGGAAATGTTATTGTGAATCAAACCAATATCCAACCAATTAATAATGGACCAATGAGTACATATGGAATACAAGCTTGTGTTTCTTGTAGTTCTCCTATAAGTTTATATGCTTCTGCTATTTCTACAAGTAATGCAGATTTGTCTTGGGTTTCAGGTGGAAGTGGAGGTAATTCTTGGAATTTAGAGTGGGGAATAAGTGGTTTTTCACCAAGTTCAGGAACTATGATTAATAACATAAATTCCAATTCTTATTCTATGACTTCTTTAAGCCCTGGTACAGATTATGATTTTTATGTACAAGAAGTCTGTGGAGCAAACGATGTTAGTTCTTGGTCTGGTCCCTATACTTTTACTACCAATGCCTTAACCATTCCAGGTAGTTGTGGTATTTTTCAAATTGCGTTACTTGACAGCTATGGCGATGGTTGGAATGGAGGCTACTTAGACATAGAAGTTAATTACTCTATTACACAAACAGTTACTTTACAAACAGGTTCTGGTCCTGAATATTTCGATATTTCTGTAGATTCTGGAGATGTAATAAATGTTATATACTCACCAGGAAATTGGGAAGACGAAAATTCTTATGAGATTTACAACGAGCTAGGGGTAATGGTAGCATCAGAAGCAGGTTCTAACGGAAATGGTCCAGCAGATACTTACGGACTCATTAGCTGTCAGTCAGCTGGAAGCGGTACTATTAACGCTCCATGTGGATGGTTTATTCTAGAAACTTATGATTCCTTAGCAGATGGATGGGACGGGTCCTATATCTCCATTGATTTGAATGGGATTTCTTCTCATAATTTAACTATGTACAGCGGAAGTACCACCCAAATAGTTCCATTTATTGTAGACTCTAATACAATTATAGATATTTCTTACTATGAAAATGGAGCAAACGATCAAGAACAAAATGGCTATAAACTAATGGATAATTTGGGAAATACAGTAGCATATGAACTTGGTTCTGTAAATAATGGACCATTAAATACCAATGGAATTTCTGTATGTCAATCTACTACTAGTACAGAAATTATAAATTTTAATGAGATTTTAATCTACCCAAACCCATCAAATAATTTGGTTAATATAAATTCACAAGAACTTATAAGTAAAATTACAATTACCAATATTCTTGGTGAAGTTGTATTTGAAAAACACCCTAACCAAAACTTTATAGCTATCGATGTTTCTAGCTTTTCGAGTAATCTTTATACGATAAAAGCAATGTTTGGAGAAAGACAAAAAGTAGAAAAGCTACTTATTCAACATTAGTTTTATTCTTATTGGATATAAACATTGTATCTCTTTTTAAACTCCGGAATATCCTTTTTTAGTTTTTTACAATGGTTTTTAGCTTTTAAATTTCCTTGATTGATTGTCTTATTGATGTAAAAATTACTTTTTTCAAAGTCTTCTGTCCAAAAATATGCATCTGCTAGATTGGCACTTATTAGTCCAGATATTTTGGAATTTATTCTTGATTTTTTGTTTGCTAAATCACTTTCTTTCATTTCCTGTTCCCAAATATTGATTGCTTTAATAAGTTGAGTTTTAGCTCTAGATTTATTTCTATCTAAACCAACTTGTCCATATCC
>JADHMB010000049.1 GCA_016780365.1 Flavobacteriales bacterium | reverse complement strand
GATAATATTTACTACGACAATGATATTTTAGAAAGAATAGAAAGTGGTGAGCTCACACAAAATGACTCTATTTTTGACAAAGGCATTTTCAAAGGGGGGATATTGCCAAACGTTTATTCGCCAATTGATACCCTGGGATATAGCGAGGCCATTAACAATATTATTTATACTAGAAAGTGGAGAGATTTCTGTTTTAGTTACTTCGAAAAATTTCCGAATCCAAAAACATCAGACACCAAAGATTATTACAATAATTTTGAAGTAGAAATTAAAGAACTAGAAAAATATTTAGAGAAAAATGGTGAAAAAATTAGTAGTTATTCCCCCAAAGAAATTTCAGATTTAAAATGGAGCTTAATGGTAGAATTAAGTAGTTACTACTACTCAGATCAGTCGAGATACATATTAAATACTTTTAGAGATAGTGATGTAAAAAAAGCTATTGAAGAAATGTCAAATTAGTATATTAAGTTATATTTTTAATCAAAATGTATAGAACACACAACAACGGACAATTAAGAATTGATGATGTCAATCAAAAGGTCAAATTATGCGGATGGGTCCAAAAATCAAGAGATTTAGGGGGAATGACATTTATTGACCTTAGAGACCGATATGGTATTACCCAATTGGCATTTAACGAAACATTAGACAAAAACCTTTCTGTAAAAGCAAGGAAATTAAATCGAGAATGGGTTATTGAAGTTGAAGGAATTGTAAAAGAAAGAAGCAGTAAGAATTTAAAAATTGATACTGGAGAAATTGAGATAGAGGTGGAGAAGTTCACTGTTTTAAACGAATCAAAAACACCTCCATTTACAATTGAGGACGAAACGGATGGTGGAGAAGAGTTGAGAATGAAATATAGATTTCTTGATTTGAGAAGAAACCCTTTACAAGAAAATTTAGCGCTAAGAAGTGAAATGAGTATTGAAATTCGAAATTTCTTTCACCAAAATAATTTTTTAGAAATTGAAACTCCTTATTTAATAAAGTCTACACCCGAAGGAGCTCGTGATTTTGTAGTGCCAAGCAGAATGAACAAGCAACAGTTTTACGCACTTCCTCAATCTCCACAAACATTTAAACAGCTTCTCATGGTAAGTGGCTACGATCGTTATTTTCAAATTGTAAAGTGTTTTAGAGACGAGGACTTGAGATCTGACAGACAGCCAGAATTTACTCAAATTGATTGTGAGATGGCTTTTGTCAATCAACAAGAAGTATTAGAGACTTTTGAAGGATTAATTAAATTTCTTTTCAAAAAAATTCTAAAAACAGACTTCCCAAAACCATTTCCAGTTATTGCTTACAGCGATGCTATTGAAAAATATGGTTCTGATAAACCTGACATAAGATTTGAAATGGAATTGTCTTACCTAGAGAATCTTGCAAAAGGAAAAGGATTTAAAGTGTTTGATGAAGCTGAATCTATAGTTGCAATAAGTGTTCCTGGTGGTGCAGAATATTCAAGAAAAAAATTAGACGAATTAACCGATTGGGTTAAAAGACCACAAATTGGAGCTAGAGGCCTTGTTTATGTAAAATATAACGAAGATCAAACTTTCAAATCATCGATAGATAAATTTTACGATGTATCCAACTTAAAAGAGTGGGCAAAAAAATGTGGTGCCAGTCCTGGTGATTTACTTTTAATTTTAAGCGGAAAAAAATCAGATGTTCAATCTCAAATGAATGAATTAAGACTATTAATGGGAAGTCGTCTTGGCCTAAGAGATCCTAAAGTTTTCAAACCTGTTTGGGTAGTTGATTTTCCTCTTTTAGAAAAAGATGAAATAAGTAATAGTTTTCATGCAATGCATCATCCATTTACTTCTCCAAAAACTAGTGATTTAGCTTTTTTAGAGACCAATCCTGAAAATGTTAGAGCCAATGCTTATGACTTGGCTATTAACGGAGTTGAGGTTGGAGGTGGATCTATAAGAATTCACGATAGGAAAATTCAGGAAAAAATGTTTGAGATTCTTGGATTTAGCAAAGAAGAAGCCGAAGCCCAATTTGGATTTTTAATGAGTGCTTTTGAATATGGAGCTCCTCCACATGGTGGAATTGCATTTGGATTTGATAGACTTTGTGCCCTATTTGGTGGTAAAGACAACATTAGAGAGTTTATTGCTTTTCCAAAAAATAATCAGGGCAGAGATGTTATGATTGAAGCGCCATCTGAGATTGACCAAACCCAACTTGACGAATTGGAGATTAGCCTTCCAAAATTAAAAGGCTAATTTTCTTTTTTAATAGCAACTAGAGAAATTATTCCTAACAAAATCATAAATATTGTTTGGGAGGACCACATTAGCATTCCAAAGGATTTAGCAACTTGACCGTCATATCCATAAAGCTCAATTAAAGCAGATGCAACCATTATTGGATAAAGTCCAATCCCGCCAGGTGTTGCACCAATTGCTATTGTGCCTGCGACGAAACAAGCAAATACTGCATTAATAGTAATATTTTCCATATCTGGTAGTGCCAAAGCAGTTATCCATAACATAGACACATAGCAAGCCCAAATAAAAAAAGTATGAATTAAAAATCCAATTTTATTCTTTAATCTTAATATGGCTGTAGCACCTTGGATTATTCCTTTTAAAAAATTTAAAACTTTAACTCTTACTTTCTTTAACCCTATTAAAATTCCTAAGAAAATGATTCCAAAAATTAGTAAAGAAGGAAGTATATATGGATTAGAAGAGCTATTAGATATTTGTCTAAGCTCATTAAATTTTTCTTGATCTGCTTGAAATAAAAACGCAAGAAAAAATACCAAAGCAAACATTATTAAATCTATTACTCTTTCAATGACAATAGTTCCAAAAATTTGATCTGATTTTGTTTTTTGATATCTGCTAAAATAGGCCGCTCTAGCCAACTCTCCTGATCTTGGAATGGTTAAATTAATAATGTAGCCAATCATAACACTGTGATACATGAGACTTAATTTTGGTTTTAAGTCTAGTGTTTCTAGCAAGTATTTCCATCTGTATGCCCTACTTAAATGTGCAAAAAAAGCTATTATTAAGGCAACTAAAACCCATCCATAATTGGCTTCCGATAAGGATTTTAAAAAATATTCTTTTTCTGTTTCTGTAGAATTTGAAACAAAATACCAGGTTAGATAGACTCCAATAGCAATTGGAAGAGAAATCTTTAGGATTTTAATTAGCTTGTTTTTCATTGATTGAGTGCAATATTATCAATTAACCTAATACCGCCCAAGTTTGTTGCAGTAAATGCTCTCCAACTTTTCAACTTATCACCATTGTTTAATAAATCGTCGGAATGTCTAATTTCAAAATATTCTGGTTCTGAGAATTCTGCTAATTTTTTTAGACATGTTTTTTCTAATTCCTCTCTGTTGGAAAAATCAAAATTTTCCTTGCAGTATTTAAGAACTCTATATATCTCATTTGCTTTTTCAAAATCTTTGGTGGAAAGTCTACTGTTTCTAGAGCTCATTGCTAAGCCAACTTGTTCTCTTTGAGTAGGGCACATAATTATTTCAATTTGTGGAAAACAAACCCTAGCTAATTCGGCAATAATTAAATACTGTTGGTAATCCTTTTCACCAAAAAATGCATAATTGGGATTTATTAGTTTAAAAAATATATTCACAACTCTAATAACTCCTTGAAAATGACCCTTTCTTTTTCTTGCTTCCAAGACACTATCTAGTTTTCCTAAGGTTATATCCACAGGTTTTTCATTAGTGTACAAAGTGTTGTAGTCCGGGCAAAAGACAAGATCTACCTCTTGCTTCTCTAAAGTCATTAAATCTTCTTTAAGACTAACTGGATAGTTTTCAAGATCGGTTGGGTTATTAAATTGAGTAGGATTTACGAATATAGATACTACTGTGAAATCCGCTTTTTTTTTCGAGGCGTTAATTAGTGAGAGATGTCCGTGGTGAAGAAAACCCATGGTGGGCACAAATCCAATCGACTTGTTGGATTCAGTAGATAAAGCTTCATTTAGTTCTTGGAGTTGTTTTACTACTTGCATTACTTATATTAACTGAATTAAAGCTACTATAAATGTTGGTTTTATGTGTTTTTTTTTTATATTTTTGTAGCTCATTATTTTTAAGCAGGAGATTAGTAGTTATGGAAAAAAGTAAAATTCTTTATGTTACCCAAGAAATCGATCCGTTTTTAATAGAATCAGAAATTTCAAGTCTTGTAAGGAAAGTCGCGCAAGGAGTTCATGAGGCGGACAAAGAAATTAGAATTTTTATGCCCAGATTTGGAGTTATCAATGAAAGAAGACACCAGCTTCACGAAGTAATTAGGCTATCGGGAATGAATTTAATTGTTAATGACTACGATCATCCATTGATTATTAAAGTTGCATCTATTCCACAAATTAGAATTCAAGTATACTTTATTGATAACGAAGAATATTTCAAGAAAAAGTTTTTGTTCAAAGATGCTAAAGGAAAATACTTTAAAGACATTGACGAAAGGTCTATGTTTTTTTGCAGAGGGGTTTTAGAAACAGTTAAAAAACTTGGATGGATGCCTGACATCGTTCATTGTCATGGATGGATGACAGCATTAATGCCTGTATATTTAAAATCCGTTTATGCTAATGAGCCTCATTTTTCAGGTGCTAAAGTAATTTACAGCATTTACAATAATGACGAAAAACTTAAATTTTCTAAGAATTTAGATGCCAAACTAGAATTTGACGAAATTCCAATTTCAAAAATTGATATTGATGGATCTATAGGATTGAATAAACTTCATGAAATAGCGGTTCAATGGAGTGACGCTATTGGAATTTGCAGTCCAGAAATTGATAATTCACTGATGGAGTTTATCAAAGCCTCTAAAAAACCACTACTTGAACACCATGAAGAAGAGCAAACAATCGATGCACATCAAGATTTTTATAATACAGTTCTTAGTGAAAATGGAGTTCTTGCTTAGTCAGACAGTATTGATCAAATCACGTAATTTTTTATTTTTAGTTGTTGGTTTATTAACCACTGTATTTCTATTTTGCTCTTGTGAAAAAGACAATGAATTTGGAATTGAAATTAATCCAGACTCCAATTCTTTAGGAGCGATTTATTCTGACACATTTTCTATACATACTTTTTCAGTTATTTCAGACAGCATTAGAACTGATGAATTAAATGGTCCTAGTCCACTAGGGAACTACATAGATCCTGTTTTTGGAGAAGTAAATGCCTCAATTATTACGCAAATAAGACTAGAACAATCTTATAATTTTATCCCAGATAATGGAGATATTAACGATATTGTTGTGGATTCTGTAGTGCTATATCTGGCAATAGATGGATATTATGGAGATATTCAAGAGCAAGAATTTATAGTTGAAATATTAGATGAAGATATTTTTAAAGATTCTATTTACCATAACACAACCAATATAATTACCAAGGCAGAAGATATTTCCAATGGATTAAGTATTGAATCTGATCCACTATTCCCTGGTTATTTTTCTGGTGGTTTAGTAGATAAAGCAATTTTAGGTATTCCTTTAAATATTGAAAAATTCGCAACACCAATTGTCAACGAATCTGGAAACACTACTTTAGAGGGAAACGACGGTAATAATGAATTTTTGACATTTTTTAAAGGCATAAAAATTTCAAGTGCAAATGGAGCTAATGGAGGTCTTTATTACATAAATTTACTTAACTCTTTTTCTAGAATTAGGTTGTTTTACAGAGATACTAGCGGAGTTTCTTCTGATCACGATACATTGGATTTTGATTTCAATATCAATAGTAATTGTGCATATTTTCATAAAGTTACACACGACTACACCGGAACAGAAATAGAAAATGTTGTTAACCAACCGGCTTTGGGTCAAAATCAGTTTTTCATTCAGACATTAGGCGGCATCAATGGAAGAATTGCCATCCCCAGTTTTGATTCTCTAATAGCAAAACCAGTGATAATCAATAAAGCAGAGATTATTTTGCCATTTGAGGATTATCTCTACGACGACTATCCTTCCCCTTCTAGCTTATTTATTTCAAGAAAAAATGTAGAGGGAGAGTATGAGTTTTTGCCAGACTTGTTTGAGGGTAGTTTGGGAGGAAATTTTAATGTGGTTGATAAAAATTATACTTTCAATATTACTAGACACCTTAATGAAATTGTGGCTGAAAAAGCAATTAACGACACTATAAAAATATTTCCAAATGGAAATGGAATAACCGCCAATAGAGTAGTTTTAAATGGAATGAATTCCACTAAAAAAGACAAGGCGAAAGTAGTAATTTCATATACAAAATATTAATATTTATGTGTGGTATCGTAGCTTATTTAGGTGAAAAAAATGCCTATGAAGTAGTAATCAAAGGTCTCCAAAGATTGGAGTATAGGGGCTACGACAGCTCAGGAGTGGCAATTCATAAAGACAAGTCTGTAAATATTTATAAGCAAAAAGGAAAGGTTCAAGATCTAATTGATTTTGCCAGCGATAAAGACACTAATGGAAATCTTGCCATTGGACACACGCGATGGGCAACTCACGGACTTCCTAATAATGTAAACGCACATCCACATCAATCTAGCAATGGAAAAATAAGCCTTGTACACAATGGAATTATTGAAAATTATTCTGTTTTAAAAAAAGAATTAGAACAAAGAGGATATAAATTTTTAAGTGAAACCGATACTGAAGTTTTGGTTCATTTAATTGGTGATATTCATAAAAATGGGAAACAAAGTCTTTTTGATTCTGTAAGATTAGCTCTAAACGAAGTAATTGGGGCTTATGCAATTGTAGTTATAAGCGATGAAAATCCCGATGAGTTAATTGCTGCTAGAAAATCAAGTCCTTTGGTAGTGGGATTAGGTCAAGGAGAATACTTTTGCGCATCAGACGCAACACCTATAATAGAATATACTAAGAATGTAGTTTATTTAGAGGATGGAGAAATTGCTCACATAAGTTTAAAAAATGGGTTGAAGTTAAAGACCATTGGCAATCAAAATAAAACACCATATATACAAGAGCTAGAAATGCATTTAGAGGCTTTAGAAAAAGGTGGCTATGAGCACTTTATGCTAAAAGAAATATACGAACAGCCTAAGTCTATTTTAGATTCTATGAGAGGGCGTTTTAGCATTTCACAAGGGAAAGTTGTATTGGGTGGAATTTTAGATTATGAAGAAAAGCTTATTAATGCAAAACGATTAATATTTGTGGCTTGTGGAACTTCTTGGCATGCTGGCTTGGTGGGAGAATATTTATTTGAAGAAATTGCAAGAATACCTGTTGAAGTGGAGTACGCATCAGAATTTAGATATAGAAATCCTATAATCAATGAAGACGATGTAGTAATCGCTATTTCTCAGTCGGGGGAAACTGCAGATACTCTAGCAGCAATAAAAATAGCTAAAGAAAGAAAAGCTACACTAATAGGTATTTGTAATGTTGTAGGCAGTTCTATTTCTAGAGAAACCCATTGCGGTTCCTACACCCATGCAGGACCAGAAATTGGCGTAGCGTCTA
Organism: Flavobacteriales bacterium; assembly: GCA_016780365.1. Lineage (GTDB taxonomy): Bacteria > Bacteroidota > Bacteroidia > Flavobacteriales_D > Parvicellaceae > MED-G20. Next base: position 6,613 of record JADHMB010000049.1, on the reverse strand, counting down.
CCAAAGCCTTTACTGCCCAGGTAACAATATTAACTCTTATGGCAATGATGATTGGCAGAAGGAAAGGAACCATAACCAATGAGAGATTTAATAGATTATTGGTAGAACTCAATGCCATTCCGGAGAAACTAAAAACTGTTTTGAAAGAAAATGATTTAATTGAAAAAATTGCCAAAATATACCATAAGTCAACCAATGCACTTTATTTGGGAAGGGGTATTAATTTCCCATTGGCATTAGAAGGGGCTTTAAAACTTAAAGAGATTTCTTATATCCATGCAGAAGGATATCCAGCTGCTGAAATGAAGCACGGTCCTATTGCATTAATAGATGAAGAAATGCCGGTTTTTGTTATTGCTACCAAGGATTCGAGTTATGAGAAAATAGTATCCAATATTCAAGAAGTAAAAGCAAGAAAAGGAAAAGTTATTGCTATTGTAAGTCATGGAGACAAGGAAGTAAAGAAAATAGCCAATCACTACATAGAGATTCCAAAATGTGATGAATTATTGGTGCCATTATTGGCTACAGTGCCACTTCAATTACTTAGCTACCATATAGCACTAATGAGAGAATGTAATGTTGATCAGCCAAGGAATTTAGCGAAGTCTGTCACAGTGGAATAGCAGAAACAACCGGTTATCCTTACCCCTTAAAACTAATCGTAAGATTCTCATTTTCAATAACTACCACTAAATTATGGGAGTCAAATTATAGTGAATATCAACAGTATTTATACAATCGAATTTGTGAATATAAACACCATTTTCTTACCCCTATTGGTTACAGAAAGATTTCTAAAATATTCAATGATGAGGGTTTGAAAACTCCAAGAAATACAGAATTTACCAACTCAAAAGTACATTCTATCTACAAAAAAGGTAAGATTAGAGAAGAAAGAATCAACAGAAAAGATATTGTTGAGATTGGTGATGTGTATATTGAACCTCAATAATGGTAAACTCAATTCATCAACACTCCTAAGGTTTTTATTAATTTATACTAAACGATTTTAAATTATGTAAATTTGAAAATATACAGGATAAAACTATTTAATATGTAATCAAAAGTAAATTAAACTAACAAATCTTCAATTATCGCGAATAAAAACTGTACTATAACTTAAGATAATATCCATAAGTTACTTAGTCAACCCAACCTTTTTAATATTTTACAGTCTTAAAAGGAGTTAAATATTTAATTATCAATAATTGGTCCAATCATAAGATTGTCACAGGTTGTCTTGAATTAGATTCTAAAGCAATGCGAGTATTGTATGATAAGTACTCCGCACGGATGTATAGTATTTGTATAAGATATACAAAAGATCCTGACGATGCTAATGATATATTTCAAGATGGATTTTACCTTGTATATAAAAATATTGGTCAACTGAAAAATATTGAAGCATTAAGTGGTTGGATTAAAAGAATTTTTATAAATGCGGCTATTGAACATTTAAAAAAAAAAAAAAAAAAACAATTCTTCTTGAAGAAATAGAGCACCACACAAACAATTTACATATTAATTGGAATGAAGGTATTTCAATTCTATCCACAGAAGAAATCACAAGTTTCATCCAAGAGTTACCAGTAGGTTGCCAGACAGTATTCAATATGTTTTCAATAGATGGATATTCCCACAAGGAAATAGCAGAACATCTGCAAATATCTATCGGGACTTCCAAATCGCAGTTATATGATGCACGAAAGATTCTGAAACAGAAAATGGCACATATCATTAACGATAAAAAATCTATTCCAAACAAAAAATGAGGAAGGAGTCAGAAAATAATGCATTTGATAAGTTTTTTAAAAAACGCTACAGTAAACATGAGCTGAAAGCGCCACCTGAACTTTGGAAAAAAATAAATTCCAGAGCTAATTATAATGAATCATTTGAATTCGATAAGACACTAAGAGATCGTTATACTAATAAAGAGAATAAACCGCCAGATTTCTTATGGAAAAAAATAAGCCTATATAATACTCCTCATACAACAAATTTCTTTCTAAAATATCTTCCTCAGATAAAATGGATAGGGATAATATTTCTTTTTGGAATTATAGGAATTTCGCTATTTCATATGATTTTTAATGATATTAATTCAAGAATACCTCAAAAAGGAAATCCAAATACTATAGAAATTAAGGAAAAAATGATGATGTTTCCTTCTGATAGTTTGTTATATAAAAAAACAGAAACTTGTGATTCAGATAAAGAAATTACAAACAAAAAACAGGGAAATATTTCAAATGTTTCTGAAATTGTAGAAACACTCCTCAGTGATAATAAAATTATCAGTATTGATACTGTCCCATCAAAAAGGTCGAGTAATAAAGAAATTAAAAATAAGAACAAACCGATAGTAGTCCATAATAAAGATAAAGAGACGAATGAGGTGTCCAATAGTAGTGATGAAGTTATAATTAAAAGAACATTCGAAAATCAAGAAATTACTCAAAGAGATCCAGAACTTACAAACCGAAATGAAACAATAGAAACTTATGAAGTTTCAGAATCAAATGATAAGATTGTCACAAAGAAACTTCATACAAACAAAATTGATAATGCAAATAACATTAACTCTACTTCTGAAAATCCTGACTCAAACAACACTTATGTTGATAAGTATCAATCTGTGTCTGATTATGATAATCCTGAAAATGCTTTGATGACTACTGAAATATCAAAGAAGATTAATAAAGAAAATAAAATTAAGAATGAACTATTAGCTTCCAATAATAAAGGTATTAAGTTGAATAAAGTGTCTAATAATATTGAGGAAAGCAAAATGAACAGAACATTAGAAAATCAAGAAATTACAACAATGGATCAGGAACTGATAACCCGCAATGAAACAATAAAAGCTTATGAAGTTTCAGTATTAAATGATAAAATTGATTCTCTCCAAACAGATACAACTAAAATAAATAAAGCAGATAACATTAAGTCTATTTCTAAAAATCCTGACTCAAAGATAACAGATCTTGAAGAGTCTGAAACTGAACCAGATAGTAGTATTGGTACAATAATTAGTGAGATTCACTCAGATACATTAGGATATAAACCTAGCGAGTCAGGTTTTATCCTGAGTACCCATATAACACCTACATACTCATTCTTTACATTAAATATTTCCGATCAAATAGAAGTAAATGAATTTTACAACAACAATCATAACGATAGCTGGTATTTCTCTACCAGTGTGAGAACAGCATATCAGTTTAATAAAAAATGGTCATTGAATTTTGGCCTTGGATACAGTAGGTTTATACAAAAACTGGAATTTAGAAATGCCAATCCTAATGAATTCCCGAATATTTCGTTGGATGGTATAAATAAATTCATAACGGTTTTCAGCTCACTTAATACAGTTATATCAGATAGTTTGGAATATTTTGAATTCACATATCCAGGTGGTGATCCTCTAGACCCTAATGATTATCAAGCTATCAATTATCAAGAAGAACAAAAATTTAGGTTTATAACCATACCTATAACATCCAGGTTCCTAATAGGAAATAAAAAAATAAAAGGGATTTTTGATGCTGGTTTACAAACAACCATAAATTTTAGTGCAGCATCATTCATTCAAATATCGACAGTAATTCAAAGTGGTGAAACTGTAAATTTTAGAAATTACCATGATGTCAACACGTTTGGATTACAACTAACGACTGGTATAGGGTTACAATACGAACTTAAAAATCGTATTTCACTAATTTTAGTGTCAAATTTCAATTATTCAATATTTAACTTAAACAACAACAATTATTCAATCATAAAACCATGCGATATTGGTGTATCATCAGGGATTCAATATCATTTTTAATTTTTTTATATCCTAACCCAACCATTTTCGTCTTTATTACTCTTATTAGTAATGTTAAACATAAATTATTAATCATGAAAAATAAAAATTTAAAATTTCTAAGTATTCTTTTTGTAATGGGAGTGGTTATTCTTTCTTCTTGTAACAAAGAGAAAATGATGACCGACTCTCAATTAATTAATGCTATTCAGAAAGCTTCTAAGCTAGAAGTGGAAGCTAAAGATTTACCTTCTGCTTCTGTTGGTGTTTTAAGTAGAGATTTTTCTGAGCAACAAAACGAAAGAACACTACTTGCTAATGGCCTGGGCTATGAGGTACGTATGTCTTCTGTTGACAGACCTGATGATGGTTCTAACGGAGGTGGCGATGGAGACAGACCTGATGATGGTTCTAACGGAGGTGGCGATGGAGACAGACCTGATGATGGTTCTAACGGAGATGGCGATGGAGACAGACCTGATGATGGTTCTGACGGAGATGGCGATGGAGACAGACCTGATGATGGTTCTGACGGAGATGTCGATATAAATAGACCTAATTCCTTCATTTATTTTGATTTAGATGGAAGGCTATTGGGGGACAGACCTAATGATGGTTCAAACAGACCTAATGATGGTTCAAATGGTGATGAAAACAGACCAAATGGTGGTTCTTAAGTTTATTTTGATGAATACTGTTATAATGATTATTTGTCAGTAAAACAATTTGCTGTTTTTAAAAAACACATACAAATGTGGTTGATTAATCAACCACATTTTCTTTTTTTATATTTATATAAAAACTTTGATTCATATTCGAACTCTTTTTTTAGCCTACGTACTCTCAATTTGTTCATTTTTTCAAGCGCAAGATGTCACTATGAAAAAACAAGTGAATAATTTATTTTCATTTGCTGCAGGTGGAACACCCACAAGCATTGGGTTTACTTATGAACGAATCTTAAACAACAGAAAAGTCTCATTGGAAATTGGAACTGGTTTATTGTTGGGAGGTGGGCTCGGAATAAACTTTTATCCAATTAAATCTATAAAAAAGGAACAATTTAACCCTTTTTTAGGTGTTCGCTCATCTTATAATATACAAGGTTCTGGAGGCAGTAGGATTGTAAATTATTTGCCAGTTGGCATTAACTATTTAGGTTCAAAAAAATTATATTTATGTCTTGATTTCGGACCAGCATATATTGTTCAGCTGGTGCCGAACGGATATATACAATGGGATCTACCACAACCAAACTATCCTAAGTATTCATTTAATGTTTATGGGGGCTTTAAGGTAGGTTTTGGTTTTTAATAAGACCTTGTTTAAACACTGAAGTCGTTTAAAATATAATTGATACGTGCTACAACAATGTATAAAAGGCATTAAAACACATCTTATACTACCCGTTGTGACTAATTAAAGTAATTTTTTCAACTTATATAGTTATTCAAATCGTAACCAACAAAGTTTCGTTCTAATATATCACATACCTTTCCAACATTACCACTTCCACAGAATGGGTCTAATACCAAATCCCCTATTTCAGATGTTTGAAGAATTGGTAGTGTGATAATCAGTTTTGTACCAGTACTTACAGGACCCATCTCTCTTTTCGTTAAAATATTGTACTTCGGATAGCTTTTGACCATTTTCCCAATAATTAACTCTTTCTTGATTATTAACATTTGCAAAAACTGGGATAATAATACTCTGTCCAAGTCCAATAAATGGAATAAATAACAAGATGAATAACAGATTTTTATATTTTATTAATTTACAATCTTTTTCTCAAAACTACCATTGTCATAAATTTCTATGAATGGGATATTTGGCTTAGGAGTTATTTCTCTTCCTAGAAAATCTATTATTTTAATTAATTTTCTTTTTCTATTAATGGGATCACCTATTGAATTTAAAATGACATTTTGAAGTATAATGGTTATAGGGCGAGTGCAAGTTGAATTTACATCGGACAAAATTAAATTTCCGTTAACCACTGTATTATTTGGAAAATTATTAGAAGCAAATGCTACTTCGAAATCAAAATCTAAAGTATCTCTTGTTGAATTTTGTGTAAGGTGAGTAAAAATATGACAGTTAAGTCCTGTATTAAATACACCAGTAAAATAACTTACGTTTATTATAGAACTATCATCTAAAACTAAACAATGAGTGGGGTAAATCATACTAGTAGAATCGTTGTAAAAAATAGTATTTGATATCCTATTATTATTTAACGAAACAAAGAACGTATCCTCCATATAAGTCACATTATTACAATCAATAATATTTAATTGAGACAAATAATAATCAATATTGAATAGATTAATGAAAACAAAGAATAATATTGGTAGACGATTTTTCATTATAATAAATAAAAGAAAGATAATTAGAATTACTTTTCTTTGTCTCTCAACTCTTTTACTACAGCCATTATTGCTTTGGTTTTTTCAGTATTGAATCTTGTATTCAAGGTTTTAACAAGCTCATTTCTAGAATCTTTATAAATTTGTTTTTTTTCTTCATCAGATAATTCTTTACCATGAATTTTTTCTCTTTGCGCAACGAATTTGGCAAGATAGGTGTCGTAGAGAAACTTTTTATCTTCATTAGATAACTTTAACTGAGTTGTAGCATATTCAGAAAACGAAGTAGCTCTTTTTATTTGATAGTTATTCTGTGCGTTTGAACTAAAAGAGATCAAAAGCATTAGTACGATTATATTGATTGTCTTTTTCATATCTAAATTTAACAAAAACTTGAGTATTTTCTGTTATTCAAAAATGGTAAAATTAA
>JADHMB010000048.1 GCA_016780365.1 Flavobacteriales bacterium | reverse complement strand
ATGAGAACAGATTCTGTGAGTCTTTCTAAGGATGCAATGACTGCTATTCAAAAACAAATTGAAAAAGATTTTGGTTCTAACTTTTCAAACCCTAGAAAATTCCAGAATAAAAACAAGTCTGCCCAAGAGGCCCATGAAGCGATAAGGCCTTCAAATTTTTCAATTAGCTCCATAGGGGATGGGTCACCTGAAGACAAGCTGTACTCTTTAATTTGGAAAAAAACCATGGCTTCACAAATGAGTGATGCAGAAATTGAAAGAACTACTATTGAGATAGGTCATAATGAGCAAGAGCAGAATTTCAATACTATTGGAGAAGTAATAAAGTTTGAAGGTTTTTTAAAGCTATATAAGTCCGCTAATTCAGATAGTAAAACTGAGGAGTTGCCAGACGTTTCTCAAGGAGAAATATTGAATTGTAACGAAATTTCTGCAACTCAAAAATTTTCAAGACCACCTGCTAGATTTACCGAAGCATCACTAGTTAAAAAGCTGGAAGAATTGGGAATTGGAAGACCATCGACTTATGCGCCAACTATTAAAACTATTCAGGACAGAGGGTATGTAGAGAATAAAGATATTGAAGGAAAGTCTAGAGCTATAAAGCAACTTGTATTAAAAGAAGACATTATCACTAAAATTGATTTAAGTGAAAATTTTGGCGCAGATAGAAAAAAACTTTTTCCTACAACTACTGGAGAAGTAGTAAACGAGTTTCTGGTGGAGCATTTCAAAAATATTATGGATTACAATTTTACTGCTGATATTGAAAAAGAATTGGATTCAATTGCAAAAGGTGAATTGTTATGGACAGATATGTTGTCCAGTTTTTACTCTCCATTTCATAAAACTATAGAACATACCAAAGAGAATGCAGAAAGAGCCAACGGAGAAAGACTGCTTGGTAAAGATCCCGCAAGTGGCGAGCCTTTATATGTTAAGCTAGGGAAGTACGGTCCTATTGCACAAATTGGAGAGACATCGGATGAAACTAAAAAACCAAAGTTTGCAAGCTTAAAGGAGGGGCAACATATTAAAACTATTTCTTTAGAAGAAGCATTAAAACTGTTCGATTACCCAAAATCTTTAGGAGAACACGAGAATTTAGAGGTTACTGTTAAGGTTGGAAGATTTGGTCCATATATACAATTTGGTAAAGAGAATGTTTCCATTCCAAAAGGTATAGAACCAGATGAGGTTTTATTAGAAAATGCCATTGCATTAATTAATGAAAAAAGAGCAGCAAATGCTCCAATTGCAGAATATGAAAATCTTCCAGTATCTAAAGGAAAAGGCAGATTTGGACCATTTATTAAGTGGAATGATTTGTTTATTAATGTAAATAAGAAATACGATTTTGACAATCTTTCTAACGAAGATATTATAGAATTAATTCAAGCAAAGAAGAAAAAAGAAATAGAAAAAGTCGTCCAAAACTGGGAGCAAGAGGGTATTTCGGTTGAAAAAGGAAGATGGGGTAAATTCTTTGTTATTTCAGGCAAGAAGAAAAAACAATTAGCACCTACAAAAGATCCTGCGAAAATAACTTTAGATGAAGCTAAATCTTTTTTAAAAGCAAAATAAATGAGTCTTGAAATTTATTTCAAACCAATTCATTCAATAAAGTTTTCTAAAAACTCTATTGGAAGTGTTGTTGATTCTCACGTTAATAGTTTTCCTGAATGGGAATCGTCTGATATTGTATTTTTAACAATCCATGAAAACAGAGGAAGTTCTAGTGAGAAAAACAATGAAATAGACCATTACTCTATAAGAACTAAACTTTATAATTTTAAATGGGAAGGCTCCTTAGCTATTTCAGATCTTGGTATTCTAGACGCTGGTTCTTCACTTAAGGATACTTATGCTGCTTTAAAGGAAATAACTTTTGAAATTCAAAAAAAAAGTAAGCTTTTGGTTTTGTTGGGGGGTTCTCAAGATTTAACTTTTGCCAACTATTTAGGGTATGAGCAACTAGAGCAACCTATTAATTTAACTTGTATTGACCATAGTTTTGATGTAGTTGTTGACCAAGAGCAAGAAATATCTGACAAAAACTATATTAATCATTTGCTACTTCATAGTCCTAATAATTTATTTAATTTTTCAATTCTTGGCTGCCAGCAGTATTATGTTGGTTCGGATGACTTAAGGTTTTTTGACGAACTTTTTTTTGATTATGTTCGTCTAGGAGAGCTCCAAAATACTATTTCGAAATCGGAGCCCATTTTAAGAAATACCGATCTTTTAAGTGTCGATTTATCATCTTTGAGAAATTCCGAATTTAAAAACAGCACCTCCAATCATCCAAATGGTTTTTTTGGCAACGAAATGTGTCAAATGATTAAATATGCTGGATTAAGTGATAAAATTTCAAGCGTTGGTTTTTACAATTTAAAGTCTGGGGAAATTAATGAAGTAGATGCAGAGCTCATAGCACAGTTAATTTTCTTTTTAGTGATGGGCTTTTCTCAGCGAAAAAATGATTTTCCTGTTGGAAGTAAAAAAGATTTAATTAAATACTCTGTATATCACGAAGATTCCAAACACAATCTTATTTTTCATAAAAGTAAAAAGACGGAAAGATGGTGGTTGGAAGTCCCTTATCCACCAACAAAAGATTTTAAGTTTGAGCGCCATCATTTGATTCCTTGTAATTACCAAGATTATAAAATTGCTCAAAACGGTGTCATTCCGGATTTGTGGTGGAAGACCTACAGGAAGTTAAATTAGTTAATAAATTATTATATTTACAATCTAAATTTTGTATTTTCGTGAATTATAGAAATTTGTTGATTTACAACATTATTATGGTAAAACATTGATATTCAATTGAATAAATGAAAAAAACTATTACTTATATACTACTTATTATCCTTTCAGGAAATGTTTGTGCCCAACAAGATTATCAAATTACGCACTATATGTTCGATAATTTGTCCTTCAATCCGGGTTATGCTGGAATGAATAAAAATATTAATGCAACAATGATTGCCAGACAACAATGGTCTGGATTTTCTGGAAGTCCAACGACTGCTATGGTCAATGTCCACGCACCTGTTGGTATGGTTAGAGGAGGTTTAGGGCTAACCTATGTTTCTGATCAATTAGGCTTTGAGAAAAATAGTATTGCAAGGTTAAATTATTCTTATCATTTGCCCTTAGGCGCAGGACAATTAGGTATTGGAGCTAGTATTGGTGTTATTCAAAAAAGTATTGACGCAGAGTGGAGAACTCCATCGGGAACTAGTTGGGAATTAGACAATTCAATTCCTGGTGTTGCAGGGACACAAGGAGGTAATGTTTCACAGTCAACACCTGATATAAATATAGGACTTTTTTATTCTACTAAAGAATTATACTTTGGATTCTCAACTACCCATTTAGGTGGTTTTAATATGGAAGTTTTAAATATTCAAAACGTTCATCATTACTGGGTAACTGCAGGGTTTAATTACGATTTAAATGCTGATATTCAGCTAAGGCCTAGTATTTTAATTAAGTCCGACGCATCTTCTTCAATTATGGATGTAAATATTAATGCATTGTATAAGAATATGGTTTGGGCAGGGTTGACTTACAGATTCGGTGATGAAATTGCACCTATGGTAGGATATAAATACCCGTTTTCTGATGGAAGTGTTTTAAGAATAGGTTATGCTTATGGTATTACGACAAGTGTTATAGGGAATTACAGCAATGGTTCTCACGATATCATGTTGAATTACAATTTTAAAATATCTAAGCCTGCACCAATTGAAAAATCCAAAAATCCTCGATTTTTATAAAAAATGAAACTATTTAAATCAAATATCGTTATAGGAGTTCCATCAAGCCATTTTTGGTCTGGATTAAAGATAAAAAGCTTTAAAATGAAGAAATTATTATATTTTATTTTAGTTGTTTTAACTATTTCTAGTTGTACAACACAGTCAAGTAACGGTCAATTAGTAGGTGCTACTGGAAGACCTATTTGGTATCAGGCAGATCCATATGGTATGCTATATATTCAGTCAGGTGCTTTTAATATGGGTCAAAGTGATGAAGATGTTCCCAATACTCATAATAATAAGACAAAAACTGTTTCTGTTGCGGCATTTTATATGGACCAAACAGAAATTACAAATAATGAATATCGTCAGTTTGTAAATTATGTAAAAGATTCTATAGCCAGAAGAATTTTGGGTGCAGAATTTCCGGATAGATTTCTTGTTCCTACTTATGATGATGAATTACAAGAAAAAGGAGAAGACGAATGGCAATTAAATTGGGACGAAAGATTTAGTTATATTTCTTTTAACCCTGCCAAAGAGCAAAATAAGGAATATGCTCCACTATTAGCATCTATGTTTTTAAAAGAAGGTGATAGATTTTATTCTAGAAAAGAAATCGACACAAGAAAATTAATGTTTGAATACTATTGGGTTGATTTGCAAGAGGCAGCTAGAAAAGGAAGACCTTTAGTTAAAAGAATTTCAAATTCTGCTGCTGAAGTAGATCCTGACCATAGGGTTAAAATGAAAAATCCGGATATGGCTTTTCCAGTTGATCCAGGTCAAGTAAGTGGTAGAGATTTAAATCTAGGAGTAAGAAATAGCAAAGGTCAAAATAATGCTATAAGAGGACATGAAGATCGTTCAAGGTTTATTATCAAAGAAGTCATAAACGTTTATCCCGATACGCTATGTTGGATTCATGATTTTACTTATGCCAACAATGAATATATGACCAACATGTATTTCTGGCATCCAGCGTATGATGAATATCCTGTAGTTGGAGTTACATGGCAACAATGTAATGCATTTAATGTTTGGAGAACACAGTTATTAAATTCATGGAGAAAAGCTCACTATGAGGCTTACGTACAAGATTTTAGACTTCCTAGTGAAACAGAATGGGAGTATGCTGCAAGAGGTGGTTTAGATAATAATCCATACCCTTGGGGAGGTCCTTATGCAAGAAATTCTAGAGGTTGTTTCTTAGGTAACTTTAAGCCTATTAGAGGTCGTTACATGGAAGATGGAGGGTTTCATACAGTTAAGGCTAGTTCGTACCATCCCAACGATTTTGGATTGTATTGTATGGCTGGTAATGTTGCCGAGTGGTGTAGAACAGCCTACGACGAGTCTATGTATGAATATGGACATGATATGAATACAGAATATCTATATAATGCTTTGGATCATGATCCACCTTCAATGAAAAGAAAAGTAATAAGAGGAGGCTCTTGGAAAGATATAGGATTCTATCTCCAAACAGGGACTAGAACTTATGAATACCAAGATACTGCGAAAAGTTATATTGGCTTTCGTAGTGTTATGAACTACTTAGGAAGAGGTGGTCCAAATAGAGAGGGAGATTTTTAAAATAAATTAGAATAATTAAATAAATACAAAATAATAAAAAAATAAAATTATGAGTTCAGGAGATAGTTTTTTTGAAAGTAAGAAGTTTAAAACAATAATGAAATATGTATACGGTTACGGAGGTGCAATTGTAATTATTGGTGCGATGTTTAAAATTCAACACTGGCCAGGAGCAACAATTATGTTAATTGGTGGTCTTGGTATTGAAGCTGTTATCTTTATGTTATCTGCACATGAACCGTTACATGAAGAATTGGATTGGACCATAGCTTATCCTGAATTAGCTTTAGGTCACTCTGATGATGACCATAGTCCAAACGAATTGCCAGGTTCTAGCGACGAATCAGTTGTTGAGCAATTAGATAATATGTTAGCAAAAGCCAAGATTGAACCTGAATTAATAGAAAGCTTAGGTGCAGGAATGAAAAATTTGAGTGATAATGCTGGTAAACTTGGAGATATAAGTTCTGCTTCCGATGCAACAAATGAGTATGTTGATAATCTAAAAGGTGCTTCTATTAAAGTAGGTGAACTTTCTAATGCTTACGACCAGGCAGCAACTTCTATTAAAGAAATTACTTCAGTTTCATCTGGTAATTCAAATTTTGGCGATCAACTAGACAAAGTTTCTGGTAATTTAACCCAACTTAATAATCTGTATGAGATGCAATTAGAAGGTGTTTCTGCTCTTTCTAAGGCTAGCGATGAAATGTCTTCTGGAATTACCAATATTGTAACCAATCTTCAGTCCTCTGTTGATGATACCAAAAAGTACAAAGAAACAATGTCTGATTTAACATCTAACCTAGCTGCTTTGAACTCAGTTTATGGAAATATGTTGTCTGCAATGAATGTCAATAAGTAATTAGTAACTAACAGTAAATAAAAAATTAGATTATGGGTGGAGGTAAGGAAACGCCAAGGCAGAAAATGGTTGGTTTAATGTACTTAGTACTTATGGCACTTTTGGCTATGAATGTATCTAAGGAAATTATTAATGCTTTTGTTACATTAAATAATAAATTAGAAAGTAGTATAGAACAAGTAGAGTCTTTTAATACCAATCTTTCTGGTGAATTCGCCACTAAACTTGCAACCCTTAAAGCAACAGGTGCTCCACCAGACGAATTGGCAAGGGTGGAATTTCACAAAAATACCAATGATAAAATTGTTGACTTAACAAGACAAATGTGTAACGACATTGTTAAGAGAAACTTATTTTTATTGATAGCTGCTGCAGATCCAGGGGTTCAGTTTTCGGAATTTGACGATATCGAAATGGCCATTCTTAATGATGATGCGGATGCTAAAGTAAGGCTTAAGGCATTGGTTGATAAAGTAAATGATTTAGGTGTAATAGCAGTAGATGAACATCATGAACTGCACGGAGCTGAAACTGACCACGATGAATACCACAACCCATTGTTTCATATTGATAATGTAGGATATATTCATATTAGGGACCTCTCTACTTATACAAAAAAGGACGATTACGATACTCCTACCAGAATTTTAGCAGGTGAGAGTTTTGATAAAATTGCACCTGAGGGTCTTCATTTAATGGAAAATTTACACCACCATAGAAATGATTTAATTGCTTTAATTGCCAACCACCCTAGTGATACTTTGGAAGGTGGAATAGTTTATCAGTATGAATTTGACACAAGTTTAATTAAAGACCCTGATTTTTTAATTACAGAAGGGGATAGAAAAGCCTTTGAAGAAGTGGTAGATTCAATTATTGCTTTTGAAATTGAAGAAAATAAGCTAGATCCTAAAGATGCTGAAGCTGTTAGAAATATCTATGTTAGGATGACTATTCCAAAAAAAGTAATGAATCATGGAGAGGAGTATCCTTGGATTTTTGGTCAGTTTGACCATGCTCCTATTGTTGCTGCCTCTGCTGTAATGACTTCTGTTAGATCTGATGTGTTACAAGTACAGACATTGGCCTCTCAATTGGTAAGTTCTAGAGTAAAAGTACAATCCTTTAACTTTAATAAAATTGACCCATTGGCATTTTCTGCAACCAGTTATATTAACCAGGGGGATTCACTTGGACTTAGGGTTATGATTGCTGCATATGATTCTTCAGAAGCTATGGAACTAAAATATTGGGTAGATGATTCGTCTCAGTTAAACAAAAATGAATCTGAGCAAGATTTAGCCAATATGAAAACTTTTAAGGGTCGTGCTGGACAGAGCGTTTCAATTTCTGGTTCTGTTGGAGATCATATACTTTCTGGATTTATTGCAGTTAAAGAAAAAGGAGTTAAAAAATGGAAACCATGGAAATTTAATTATTCAGTTGGAGCTCCCAACGCTGCCATTTCTGCAGCGGACTTACAGGTTTTATATATTAACTGGAATAACAAAATTAGAGTTTCTGCTTCGGGTTATAACCCGGAATCTATTAAGCTAACTGGTAGAGGATGTACTGTGAAAGGTCCGGATAGCAAAGGTTATTACACGGCAACAGTAACCGATGCTAGAGCTAAAGAAGCTAGGTTAATTGTTACAGGTATTGATGACAAAGGTAAAAGTAACGAATTGGCAAATGAAATATTTAGAGTATTTCCTCTTCCTAAACCTACTGCTTATTTTGCTAATAAAGCTGGTGGAAATCTTAAAAAAGCTAATGCTGTTAATTATTCAACAATTGTTGCAAAACTTGGAGATAGTCCATTGGATGTTCCTTATGAAGTAGTTGGATTCCAAATGTATACCACCAAGAACGGATCACCTATTACTTATAATTCTAAAGACAACAGATTAACTGGCCCTATGAAAGAAGCTATGAAGAAAATACCAAAAGGTGGTAATTTAACTTTTACTGCTGTAGAGGTTAAAGGTCCTGGTGGAAAAGTTAAAAGGCTTGAAAGTGGTATTGTTATAAAACTTATTTAATTATGAAATCGATATTAAACATATTATTTATTTTTTTTGTTACTCAATCTCTAATTGCTCAGTTACCAGGTTCTGGAATTAGTTTAGAGTCTAACGTTTTGGATGGAGTATATATTCAAGAGCATATTCCTACCAAAAGAGTTGTTTCTTATATTCACCTTAGAGAAGCTGACGTTATGTGGAGTAAAAGAATATGGCGTGTTTTAGATTTAAAGGAGAAAAAAAACCATAAACTTTATTATCCATTGGAAAAGCAAAACGATAGAATTTCTTTGTTTGAAGTTATTAGATATGGAGCTTTAGATGAAGGGTCAATAACTCTTTATGATTTGGGAGGTATTGAGCTAGATGATAAGTTTCGATTTCCTGTGAGACCTAATAATGGAAATGCCAATGATCCGGAATTCAAAAGAAAGCTAGAAACAATGTTTGGTCAAGAAACTCAAGTAGATTCTATTGAAATTGTAAATGGAGTTGAAGGTGTTGCACAAGATGTTAATGGTGAAAATATTAAAATAACTGTAGTAGAAGAATATACAAGTAGAGATATTGTTAGATACGTTTTAAAAGAAGATTGGTTTTTTGATAAGCAAAGATCTATGTTAGATGTAAGAATTATAGGTATATCCCCTGTGGTATATTCTAGAAACCCTGAAACTACAGAAATTGATGGACTTAAAAATCTTTTCTGGTTGTATTTTCCAGAGTGTAGATATGTCTTTCAGAACTTTTTTGTTTACAACCCTGATAATGATGCACAAAGAATGAGCTTTGACGATTTATTTTGGAAAAGAGATTTTTCATCTTACGTTCAAAAAGAAAGTAACGTCTTCGACAGAGCTGTTTCCCCTAACTGGGATGGATTAGATGCATTATTACAATCTGAAAAAGTTAGAAACGAGATTTTCACATTTGAGCACGATTTGTGGCATTTCTAAAAATCAAACAATTTTATAATTTAGAGCCCTTTAATTAGGGCTTTTTTTATATGCTGAATTTAACAAATATCACGGTTAGTTTTGGAGGAAGAGATTTGTATAAAAATATTTCTTTTCAAATAAATCCTAAAGACAAGATTGGAATTGTTGGTAAAAATGGTGCAGGTAAATCTACCATGCTCAAATTGATTACTGGAGAACAAAAGCCAAATTCAGGATCTATTAACACCACCAATTCCTTAAGCATAGGATACCTCCCTCAAGAAATAAATGTTTCTTCTAATGAGGAAATTCTAAACGAGGTGCTAAATGCCAATAAACAACTGCTGACAATAAATAATAGGCTAGATGAAATTAATCTAGAGCTAACCACTAGAACAGACTACGAATCAGACGCATATATGCAGCTTTTAAGTGAGCTTTCCGATCTCAACGAGCAATTGCTGCTGTTAGATGGAGATAATCAATTAAAAGACGCCGAATTGATTTTAAAAGGCTTAGGTTTTGAGCAAAATGAATTGAATCTTCCATATTCTAGTTTTTCTGGCGGTTGGAAAATGCGGGTAGAGCTGGCCAAGCTTCTTATCCAAAAACCAAGTGTTATTTTATTAGATGAACCAACCAATCATTTAGATATAGAATCCATTCAATGGTTAGAAATGTATTTGAAGAATTATATTGGTATTATCCTTTTAATTTCTCACGATAAAACTTTTCTTGACAATATTACCAATAGAACTATTGAATTAGCCAATAGTAAGCTTTATGATTACAAATGCAATTACACCAAATATTTAGAGCTTAGAGAAGAGGAGATATTTACCCAGGTTGCGGCCAAAAAAAACCAGGAAAAAATGGTCAAGCACACCCAAGAGCTGATCAATAAGTTTAGAGCTAAGAAAAACAAAGCTGCATTTGCCCAATCGCTGATTAAGAAGCTGGACAAACTAGAAGACATAGAGATAGACCAACTGGAAAAAGATGGTATACAGTTTAAATTTCCAGAACCTTCTCACTCCGGAAAAGAGACGCTTAAAATAGCTGGTTTAGAAAAAAAATACGGAGACAAAGAAATTTTTTCAAATGTTGATTTGTCGATATCTAGAGGAGAGAAAATAGCATTAATTGGTAAAAATGGAATGGGTAAATCTACTTTTATTAAAAGTATTGTAAAAGACATTACTTACAATGGGAATATTCAATTGGGTCATCAAGTTATGATGGGTTATTTTGCCCAAGATGAAGCCCATAAATTAGATCCTAAAAAAACAGTTTTTGAAACAATTGACGATGTTGCTGTAGGAGAAGTAAGAAAAAATATTCGCCAAATTCTAGGTTCTTTTTTATTTTCGGGAGACGATACTGAAAAAAAAGTTCAGGTACTCTCTGGTGGAGAAAAGACCAGACTCTCTTTATGTAAATTACTACTTCAGCCCAATAATTTTTTAATTCTAGATGAACCTACCAACCATCTTGATATGATTTCTAAAGAAATATTAAAAGATGCTCTTGCAGGATATGCCGGAACTTTGCTTTTGGTTTCTCACGATAGAGGGTTTTTGGATGGTCTTACAGATAGAGTTTATTTTATAAAAGATAAAACAATCAAAGTATACCACGAGCCAGTCACTCAATTTATAAATAGTTACTACAACGATATTAATAGTGATGTAAAAGCAGCTAAAAAACCAGAAAAAAAGATATCTCAAAAAAATAAAAAGCATCAAAATCAACAAAAGTCTCTGGAAAGAAAGATTACACAGTTAGAAGAGAAGCAAACTAGTTTAGAATTTGAGCTCTACGAAACCAATGATCCAGAAAAATTAAAGGAAATTCAAGAACAATTAAGTAAGCTGAAAAAAGAGATCGAAGTTAACTTTGAATCACTAATGGCCATTGGAAACTAATTTTCCTCTTTTGTACTGTTGTGTAACACTGTCTTCACCTTGTAAATTATAGAAAATAGCTTTTCCATCTATAAAATTCAACTTAAACTCTACCAAGGATTTTCTTATTCCATTTTTACGAAATCTAAGCATGTTTCCATGCATTTTCCCATCTATAAAATTCTTTTCTAGGCTAATTTCACCAGATTCATAATATTCCAAACATTTTCCATTATATGGACTAGTTCTCTCTTCAATAAAGAAATAATTGTATAGTTCATCGTAAACTAAATCATTACAATGACAAGAATTTTTTATAATGGTAGAAGATTCTTTTTCTGTTTGACATTGGTTAAGAAAGTAAAGCATAGATACTAGTAGAAGATAGCTAAATAGTCTTGGTGTACAGTTCATTATATTTTAGCAATTGTTTTAAAATATTTGAAAATATTTTTGTTGAATGGAGGATATACCAGTTTGAGCATGTTCCCAAATTTCTTTTTTACCACTCCTTTTTCATTGGAGAAATCAACAAAACTATGTTTGCCTCCTGATTTGCCAATTCCACTGTTATTTACCCCACCAAAAGGAAGATTTGGATTGACTACAGTCATCATCAATTCATTGATAGATACTCCACCTGAAACAGTATTTTCCATAAAGAATTTTATGTTCTTTTTGTTGGAACTCATTATATATATAGCAAGTGGAGAAGGCATTTTTTGAAATAATTCTATTACTTCACTATTTTTTTTATAAGTTAAGACGGGTAGAATAGGCCCAAATATTTCTTCTTGCATCACCATCATTTCTAAAGTTATATTGGTAAGTAAAGTTGGGGCCATAAACTTTTCATCCTCGTTCAATTCACCTCCGTATTCTACTTTTGCCCCTTTTTTTATAGCATCTTTTAAATGGGATTCTACTCTTTTAAAATTATTTTCATCTACTATTCTTCCATAGTCTTTGGAATGCTCAATTCCTTCTTTTTTAGTATTGTAAAATTTATCTACAGAATTTTTAAAGTGTTTGGTAAAATCTGAAAGCTGGTCTTTTTGAATTAGGACAAAATCTGGAGCAATACAAGTTTGGCCACAGTTAAGAGTCTTTCCCCAAGCTATTTTTTCTGCAATTTTTTTAACGTTTCCAGTACCATCTACTATTACTGGTGATTTTCCACCCAATTCTAGAGTTACTGCCGATAAGTTTTTGGATGCTGCTTCCATTACAATTTTTCCTACTTTGGGACTTCCAGTAAAATGTATGTGGTTAAAAGGTAGTTTTAAAAGTTCGGTAGATTCTTTGACAGAACCTTCTATAACAGCAACTTCATTTTCTTCATAGAGCGTCTGTAGCATATTGGCTATCACTTTGGAAGTATTTGACGAAATCTCAGAGGGTTTAACAATAACCGCATTTCCAGCTGCAATCCCATAAATTAATGGGTATAGCGAAAGAAAAACAGGGTAGTTCCATGGGGAAATCATTAGAATATTTCCTTTAGATTCGTATTTGACATAGGAAGACATTCCCACCATGGTAATAGGCGTTGGAACATACTCGTCTTTCATCCATTGTTTTAAATTTCTTACTACTTGCTTAATGTTTAGTAGAGTAGGTGTGATTTCTGTAGTAATTACTTCTTCGTTGGATTTTCTTAAGTCTTTATAAAGGGCATTGGCTATAATTTGGTGGTTACTGTCACTGGATATAAAATTTTCAATTCGCTTAATTTTTTCAATTCTTTCTTTTAGTGAAGAATTTCTTAGCCTTAGAATATTACTAGGCTCTGACTGAAGCTTAAATATTCTTTTTATTTCTTTTACACTATCCATTTCTAGTCTTTATATTCCATTTTGGTCCAAGGTTGGTAAATAGCCCCTCTTATTCTATCGTCTTTTGAATAGCCATAAGTCCCATCAAAAACCCAGAACATTTGGGTCATAATGGTTCCTACAAATCCTCTTTTGGTATCTATCCAAAAATGGGTGCCTTCGTAACCACCACCTATCCATAGACCTTTGTCTCCTCTTCCCTTTTCTAAATATGGTTCTCCGCTCACCCAAAGATTATAACCATTGTATCCATAAGAATTATCTTTTTGAGTATGGGGAGATGAAAGATCTTCAATAGTACTTTTTTCTAAAAATCTGTAGCCGTTGAGGGTTCCATTATTAAGAAGCATTCTTAAAAAATCTGAATAGCCGTTTGCGGTAGCAATCATTCCTTCTCCACCTAGATAAAGTTGGTGTTCTGGGCGATAATCTGGCACATCTTGACCAAAAATATCTAGTTCTCCAACCTTAGCAGTTCTGAGTAAAGAGTCTTTTCCAGAAAATCTTGGGAGCATACTAGCACCTTCTGGAAGATCGTAAGCCAATCCTTCAATTTTCATAGGATCTGTAATGCGTTCTTTAACTAGTTCTGCCAATGTTTTTCCGGTAGCTCTTTCACAAACTAGTCCCAAAACGGTAGTATTCATTCCATAGTAATAGTAAGATCCAGGATGTTGACAAAGCGGTAATAGTGCCAATTTATTGATGAGATCTTGACTGTTTTCAGCCCTAGCTACATTTTTTTCTGCTATGGCAGAATCTAAACAACCTACGTTGGTGGTAGAATAGTAAAACCCAGCTTGATGGTTTAGTAGATGAACAATGGTCATTACCGAATCGTTTTCTACATATTTAATTGGACATGGTTCTTTTCTTAAAGAGTCTTCTTCATACCAGTTTATAGAGGCTATTTCCAAACTGTCTTGGGTTACAGCCACTTTTAAATCACTAAATTCTGGTATGTATTTAATTACAGAATCATTGAGAGAAATAATGCCATCTTCCATTAAGTCTAATGCCAGGCAAATGGTTACAATTTTACTCATAGACCAAATTCTAATCCAAGAATCTCCATCTATATTTTCATTGGCTAGTAAACGCTGGTTTTTTTCTAAATTTTCATAGGCTACAACGCCATTAGAATCTTCTAGCCTTGTATATATAAATGGGTATATTTCTCTATCTACAAATGTTTG
>JADHMB010000047.1 GCA_016780365.1 Flavobacteriales bacterium | reverse complement strand
TGTTCCATAATTCTCCATCAAAATAATTAACTCCTCCATGCCAAGAACCTACTAATACTTTGTCAAAATCATCTACATAAATAGTATAGGATTCGTCTGAACTCAATCCATTTTCCATAGTATATTGTTTGAATTCTTTACCATTGTACATTTGAACCCCAGAACCGTCTAAAGCTATCCAATAGTTGTTTTTAGAATCTACAGCTATTTCTTCAACTTTATTATTTGCCAACCCATTTTCAGTAGAAAAATTAGTAAACTTATCACCATCATAAATTGAAAACCCTGATCCATAAGTACAGTAAATTATTTCATTATTTTTACCTATGGTTACAGCACAGGGCTCTGCTGCCATTCCAATGGTTGAAAGAGGTCTAACTAAACCATCTGATTCATCGTAAATTATTAGAGAATCATTTTTAAATTTCCCTAATCCCTTTGTAGTGCCAAGCCACATAGTACCATCGTTGTCAAATTCAATATCCTTGACATAAGTTATATGAGTACCAATAATTTTAGAATAGTTTTCAAAATTGTTCTCATAAAATCTTGTTACAATATCATCTTGAACCAGCCACATAGTACCATCATTATCAAATTCAATATCAAGTATTAAATTTTTTGGAATGTTGCTATTTTCTTTGTTAAAATAATTCACTACTATTCCATTTTCTACTTTATACAGTCCATATTTACATCCAACCCAAATTGATCCATTATTATCAACTTTTATATCATTTACTACTTCATATTCCATAAAACCCTCATTTGACGTGATAGTATTAATAGAATTAGGATCAAAAAAGAAAACTCCGTTCATATTTGTGGATATATAGTACATCCCATCTTTTGTCTTATTAATAGATCTAATATTATTGTTTTTTAAACCATCTTTCTCAAGACTGATTATATTTTTAAATCTTTCTTCTTCCATCTTAAATAAATTGCCCTGAGTTCCTATCAATAAACTATTCTCGTCTACATATATATCTTGAACTCTAACGGTGTTTAACCCATCTCTTATTCCATAAAATTTAAATTTAATACCATCGTATTTTATCAATCCAGAATTTGTTCCTAACCAAATATTATTTTGATGATCTTTTTTAATAATATTAATGGTTTGTCCAGGCCAAATTTGGTTATTAAACAGTTCTATATTTATTGGTTTAATAATTCCTTCATTAAATATTGCTAAACCATTGGAAGTCCCAATCCAAATATTATTTCCTATTACAGTAATACATAAAATATTTCCATCACCAATTCCATTGGTAAAATTATAGTTTTTGAATTTATTGTCTTTCAATACTGAAAATCCATTTTCAGTTCCCACTAAAATATTTCCATTTTTGTCCTCATTTACAGCATTTACTGTATTGGATGGCAATCCGTCTTTTTCAGTGTAATGTTTAATTATTTTCCCATTTTGCCATTTTATTAATCCTTTTGTCCCGAACCCTAGCCAAATAAAACCTTTTGAATCTTCGAAAATTTCTATTATTGGATCACTTGGTAATCCATTGACATAATTGTAGTTTTTAACAGTCAATCCATCATAAACAGAAAGACCATTAAATGTTGCAAAATATAATATATCTTCTTTTGAAATAATTGATTTAAGAATACTGTTACTTAGCATACCATCAAACATGGTTACTTTTCCCCAAGAAGTATTGATTTGAGTAGGAATTTCAAAATTATTATCCTTAAATGGTAAGGAATTTTTATTTATATTAAACTCTGTAATTTCACCATCTTTTTTATAAAAAACATCCTTTTTGTTTTTATCATTTATTTTTAGGTTCCAATCTCCAAATGGAGGATTTATAATATATTTTCCAGAACTATTTGTGGTAAATGTTCGAAAGATTTCTTTTGTTTTAGAATCTACTAAACTCACTTTAATGCCGGGATGAGGAGTTCCCCTTCCTATAGTAGAAATAGTTCCTGAAATTTCCGATCTCTGATCGACTATAATTTTTCTATCAACTATAGTATTCTCAGAAAATATAATTTTTTCTGTCCATTTATAATATTTTCCAAATGAGCTGTAAAATCTATATTCTCCAGGTATTAGATCAATTTCATATTCCCCATTTTGATCAAGCTGAAATAATTGAGTAATTTTCTTTGACTTTATCATAAAATACCCATTATTATGAGGTTTTAAGTCTTTTTTGAAAACTTTGATTTTAAGTTTTGCAAGTTTTTTATCGTTAATTTTTAAACTAAAACTTGATTTATAGCTTCCGTTTGGTTTGCCAACAATTACAATTCTATTTTTTCCTTTTTTTAGAAGATGTTCGAATTTCAAATTCCATAAACCGTCTGGAAGTAATGCTTTTTCGCCATTAATATAAATCTCAGAACTCATATCCACATTATTGTAAATAAAACTATATTTAGATTCTGTTTTAGATTCAATATTACTTGTAATTATAAATGTGTTGTTGAAATTTATTTCTTCAAATATCTGATATAAGGAAAATGTTACATTGTTGAATTTGGAAAGGTTGAGGCTTTTTATTTCATCTTTATTTACAGAGCTAAAATAATCTTCCGATTCAATTAATTTTTGAATATCTAGAGAGTCGTTAAATTTTGCTATCGTCCATTTATTTACACTTGTTTTATCTGTGGAGTTCAATGGAATTTGAACCTGCGAACAAAAGAAATTGGACATTAAAACTAAATTTCCTAGAAAAAATATTTTCTTAATCATTTTTTATTATTTAAAATTTAAACTCTCACCCCCATAATACAAATATCATCGATTTGCTCTTCCTTTTGCATCCAATTTGCCAACTCTACTTCTAATAATTTATTTTGCTTTTTTTCTTCTTCTTTACTTATTTTAAGAAGCAGTTTTTTGAAATTAGCAGTCATATATTTTTTGCCATTTTCCCCACCGAATTGATCTTGATATCCATCAGAATATATATAGATCATATCGTCTTTTTTAAGTATTATAGAATGCTTAGTAAAAGGTTTTATATCTACAGTTTCAAGACCGACTGCTTGTGAATCCCCTTTGACTGTTTTTAATTCATTGCCACTTACAATTACCAAAGGATTATGAGCACCTGAAAACTCTAATGTTTTCTTTTTCATATTGAGTTTGCAAATAGAAATATCCATCCCATCTTTTTGGTCGTCATCTGTGTCTTGATTTAAAGATTTAATAATTTGGGTTCTCATCTCATCTAAAATTTTATTGGTATCACTAATGCCTTTCTCTACTATAATTTCATTGAGTAGGGAAGTACCTATCATACTCATAAAAGCACCAGGAACACCATGTCCAGTACAGTCAGCTACGGTGAAAAATACATTTTCTTCTTTGTCTTTGAACACCCAATAAAAGTCACCTGAAACAACGTCTTTAGGCTTAAAAAAAGTAAAACTTTTTGGAATAACAGATTTTCTATAGCCCTCTGAGGTCATCATGGCATCTTGAATTCGTTTGGCATAATTAATTGAGTCAACAATTTCTTTATTTTTTTCCTCTAATCTCTCCCTTGCTTCTCTATCTTTTATTTGAGCTTCTTCTTTTAATTTTGCAGTATATTTTCTTTGACTTAAATATTTATTTGAGGAATATCCAGATAGAGAGATTAAGAGAACTAAGAATCCCCAAAACGGAATAGCAGTAGCTAGGTTTTTGTACCAAGGACCAACTACTTTTATTTCAATTTGCTTCAATTTAGAGTAGTTCATATCTCTATCAATTGACTGAAATTCAATAATATATTTTCCTATTTTTTCTGGAAAAAACTCAAATTTGTTACTTTTTATTAGTTGAGATTCTTTTTTACCTTTTCTTATTACATTGACTATATATTTTTGCTTTTCTTTTTTGGTATTAAAACTGTTGGATTTCAATGTGAAAGTAACTCTAGTTTCTTGAAGTATTTTCCCTTTTTTGTCCAAGAGTTCCTCCACAGAATTGAATGATTCACTTGCTGTTTCAATTTTTTCTAAAAATACGGATGGAGTCTGTTGTTTAGGGATATAAGCAGTTATTCCATTTTCACTACCAAACCAATACTTATTTCCATCAATACTACATATTGATCCTACTAAATCGTCTAAAAGACCATCTCTAGTATCTACACTGTTCCAAATCTCACCGTCAAAGTAGCAAACCCCACCACCAAAAGTACCTATCCATACATTATCAAAATCATCTACATGAGCAGTAAATGTTTCTCCAGCAGTTACTCCATCTTTAATTTGGTAACTGTGAAATTCTTTTCCATCGTACATTTCAACTCCTTTTCCGTCTAAAGCCAGCCAATAATTATTTTTGGAATCCACCGCTAAATCCCATATTCTATTATCACCTAAACCATTACTCTCATCAAAATTTATGAATTCATTTCCATTAAATATTGAAAAGCCATATCCATAAGTACTGTAAATTATTTCTTGATTTTTCCCAATATTTACATCACAATTTCCATCTGCTCTAACAAGACCATCAGCTTCATTAAAAAGTTTAAAATCTCCATTTTTAAACCGTCCAAGTCCTCTGTTAGTTGCCAACCAAATAGTTCCTTCATTGTCAAAAGCTATGTCCTGAATACTGGTATATGCTGGAATTTTTAATTCACTATCCATAATTTTAATTTCTCCATTATTATATCTGTAGATACTTCCACCGCTAGAAAGCCAAATAGCTCCATCATCTGAAAATTCAAGTTGATTAACATAGTTGGATTCTAAACTGCTGTTCTCCGTATTAAAAACTCTTTCAATCCTTTCGTTTTTGATTTTTAATAAGCCATTTACACCACTTGCTGCCCACAAGAATCCATCTTTGTCAAATTTGAGATCTAAAATTCCACTTGTCCAATTTGGTGGAATGGGCATGCCTTCTAGAGAAGTCATTTTTCTAAAAGAATTTGGATCGTAAAGACTAACACCATTTGCAGTTCCTATGAAATAAACACCGTCTGAAGATTTACTAATAGATTGAATATTTTCAAATCCTAGTCCATTCTTTTCAATTGGCACAATAGTTTTTATTATGCCATTTTTAATATTAACTAAACCATTATCAGTTCCTACCCAAAGCCCATCATCATCAGAATATAGCTCAGTAATGGAGTTGTCTTGAAGTCCATCTCTTTCGTTAATTAAAGTAAATTGTGATCCATCGTATTTTAAAAGGCCGCCTAAAGTACCAATCCACACATTTCCATTCTTATCTTTTTCTATGGAATTCACCCAAGATGCTCTATGGTTAAAATCAGTGAACTTTGAAAGGTCAAATGATTTAAATTTGTTTCCGTTGAAAACAGATAGTCCTCCACCAATAGTCATCCAATTCCCAACACCAGAAGATGTACCACATCCTATCCAAATACTTTTTCCCACAGCTTTTACATCTGTTATAAAACCATTTCCAATTCCTGAAGAAAAATCATAGTTTTTAAATTCTTTCCCATTAAAAATTGATAGCCCAGAGTTTGTACCTATTACTATATTTCCTTTTTCATCTTCATCCAAAGCATTTACAAAATTTGAAGGAAGTCCCTCCTTTTTTGTATAATGACTTATTACTTGACCATCTTTCCATTTAACTAAACCTTTTTCTATATATCCTATCCAGATATATCCTTTACTATCTTCAAATAATTCTACAATTGGTCCATTTGGTAAGCCTTGGTCATAATTATAGCTTTTAACTTTTAGTCCATCATAAATTGACAATCCATTATAGGTTCCTAAGTACAATAAATCCTCACTTGAAACTAAAGAAACATGAGCGCCATTACTAAGCATGCCATCAAACATAGAAATCTGATTCCATGTGCCTTTTACTTGTAAAGGAATAGATAAGTTAGCATTATATATTTGCTTTTGGTCATTCATTTCTATTATAGTATTAATGCCATTTGTTTGATGATATAAGTAACCTTTTTCTGTAAATACTCTTATATTCCATTTTCCTTTTGGTGGAAAAAAAGTAAACCTACCGTTGTCGTCAGAATGAGTAATTGCCTGGACTTCGTCATTATTTAAATTTATTAATTCAATCGAAATGCCAGGATTTGGAGTTTTTTCATCAATGGTATATATAGTGCCACTGATTTCATATTCTTTATTTAATGTAAGGTTGATGACCTTTGTGTCGTACTCATTGATTTCAATCTCATTTGACCATGAAGAATAGGTTCCATCACCAACTATTATTTTATAATTATCTGCTGGTAATTTAAATTTTGTTCCTGAACTAATATTTCTATATCTACTAGAGTTTTTATTGTACAACATTGAATTAGCAAAATCTACTTTTTTTCCATTTTTGTCTTTGATATTTACTATTAGTTGCCCTATCTTTTCATTATAAATTTTCATTGCGATAGTAGCGTTATATGCCCCCGTTGGCTTACCAATTATTATTAATTTATTTTCCCCTTTTTTTAATTTTACTTCGTGAATCTCATTATCTGTGTATGATGAGGAAGCAACAAGTGATCCATTTAAATAAGTACTTGATATTATGTCATAACCAGCATATTGTAACTGACAAAATTGATCTTTTTCAGACTCAATCATAGTAGTGGCAATTAAAGAATTTTCAAAATTGATTGTATCAAAAACTTGATAAAAAGGAATTGCTACATCATTAAAATTTGAAAGATTTAATTCCTTAATGTCTTTCGAAGAAATTGATTTCAAATAGTTTTCTGTATTTTTTACTATATCATTGATTTGTTCATCGTCTATATTAGATAATTTGGCAACTAGCCAATTAGATAATTGTGTTTTAGATGAAGAATTTGTTGGAATTATATATTGACCACAAATAATTATTGTAGAAATTAAAAAACTGCATGTGAAGAATATTTTTTTCATAAATAGGTTTAAAACGTAATTAATCTTAACTGTTAAAAATAGTTAAATATACCGTGATAAAAAATATTTAATTTTTAAAATGAATTAATTTTTTTTTTTGAATTTTAGAATAAAAAAAAAGCAGCTTTTTAAGCTGCTAATTATACATTTAATATTTTTTATAATTCAATCCATACATTCTCCTGCAATAATAGATTTTATACCTACAAAACTAATTTTATTCAAAAATTCATATTTGTATGAAATAAACTTATCGCTTTATAAACCTTTTAGTTTGATTTACTTTATTGTTATTAACGTTAATAAAATATAAACCTGAGGGTAGAAAAGAAACATCAATTTTTTGGTTTCCATTTCTATTTTTCATTTCATGAAATAATTGCCCTTGAATATTAAAAATTTGTAAACAATAATCTTCTTTTGGTCCTTCTAAATTTAGGTAATTGAAACTAGGAGAAGGGTAGAGCTTTAAGTTGGATTCAACAATTTGTAATTCATTTACATTAGTTACATCTATTCCAGGATTTCCATGAATAAACGTCCAACTTCCCCATGGCGTACTAGCACCTGTATTCCAATACAATTGATCTGTAAATAAACAATTTATGGAATTACCATTAAGTGGTAAACCTTGATTTGTATACCAAGCATCTAAATTGGCAGAATCATTTACTAAATGTACGGTAACATTGATGGTGTCTGTAAGTGACCAGTTATGACTAAAATTACAAAATGCATCATTAACAATCGTATCTTGATGTAATATGTTTCCTATCTGGTCTGTAAATTCCCAAGAAAAGATATTATTTTCACGAGGATGGGTCATATATTGTCCTGAATGATAAATACTGATTGAGTTAGTCTAGAACCTACATTTACAGACATACCTAACATGTCACAAGGAACAGCTGTTATTACTTGTGCTTTTATTATCTGAGTTAGACCTAAGGCAATAGATAATGTTAGTATAATTTTTTTCATAGTTTTTAGTTTGAATTATTTGTAATAATAGTATTAAAATCTAAATGAAGGTTCACCTCTAGGGGAGCTATTTCTATATTTAAATTTATTTTATATATATAAAAACGTTAATTTTTTATAAAACTGAGGGTAAAACTTTTAAAGATGAAAAACAAAGATGTATGCTATAAAAGCAGCATACATCACTAAAAGAATTACAGCTTTTGCTATTCCAATAGTTTCACCAGATATAAAAATCAAAAATGTAAAGACTGTGAGAATAAAAAGTACTATTAATACATTTAAACTAAACGATAGAGTTACAGGATCCATCACTATAGGTCCATAAAAAATAGTGTACAGTAGAATTGGTAGTCCTAAGGCAAAACAAATATCAAAAATATTACTCCCTAATGCGTTAGAAATAGCATCGTTGTAATTTCCTTTTCTTGCGTCTTTAATGGATAGTATGGTATCTGGAACACTTGTCGCTGCAGCTGCAATAATAACAGCAACAATAGAGATAGGTAAGTCAAGACCTTTTAAATTATTTAGTCCCAAAAAAGAATACTCTGCTTTACCAAGCATTTCACAAGCTTTCACCAAAAGTAAGCACGACAAACCAATAAAAATCAATGAAATAACAAGTAAAAATATAGAGTTGTTGTTGTTCAATCTTTTATTGCCAATTATAGATCCATAAAAGTCTAATTTTAAAAATAAAACTACTCTATTTTGAATGATTCCTTCATTTTCTTCCTCATCATAATCTGAGGAAATACTACTAGGCATTTTATAAAACATATAAAAGACATATATACCATATAGTAAAATCAATATTAAGCCTCCTAACCAAGAAAGAAATTCATAATAAATAATTAAAATAAGGGCAATTTGTGAAATTAGAAGAGCAAAACTGTCTCTATAAATAACATTTTTTGAAATTTTTATCGTTTTAGAAATTCCATAATAATAGACTGCTAAAACAGAAAATGCAGGGATTATCATTGCGTTGAAAACAGCACTTCCAGCAACTGTTCCCATTCCTCCGGAAAAACCTTCTGCATCTTTTAAGAAAATTAAAAAGAAAACGGTTGTCAAAAGTTCTGGCATAGAGCTAGATATTGCATTAATAGTAGCTCCTTTAACACCATTAGACAAATTTCTTCCTAAGTAGGAGGAAGCAACATCGAAACCATCGGAAGATTTCCAAATGACAATACTCGTTACTACAATTAAAATTATTGGAATAAATATTCCCATAAATCATTTATTTTAACAGCTCAAAAGTACATTATTTAATTTCTTTTTTCATATTTATTGAACAAGTATCGTTTCAAATCAAATTCTTGATTATATTCATGGAGTAATAATTAATGCTGTGACAACAGCCATGTTTAACTTAATATAGAAAGGAGGTGTCAAATGTCTATCGAAAAAAATTCTAAGGAGTTGATTGGACTATTGGTGCCTTTTGTGCATCTTTTCTAATCACTCCTTTCTAACTTAAAAGCAGGTCGATGGACCTGCTTTTTTTATTCCTTGATTATTCTATATGAAATGCCATCAATTTTTAAAACATAGAGTTGAGGCTTCAAATCTGAAATATCTATTGAAAGACTTGTACTATTTATAGCACCATTCATCACTAATTTTCCTATTGAAGAAAATATTTGAAAATTACAGTTGTTTTTATCTAAGTTATTTACATAAATAATATTGGAGGACGGATTTGGAAATATTTTAAATTCCACATCATAAGAAGTTGAGATTTCTGTAGAACCACAATTTATTAAACCATTAATATCGTATTTAGATACAAAATTCCAAATTTCCTGAGATGCATTAATATCCATATTTCCTGAGCTTCCTGGCCAATCATGGCCGCCATTAATCACTTTAAGTTCTTGTACAGCGACACAATTATCACCATTCTCCCAAATTCTCTTTTCAACAGTACTTCCATCCGAAGTATTGGTATTAGGTACATTAGTTATAGTTGGATTTATAGCTGTATTGTTATGATTGGCCCAGTAAGTTGTTATTTCATTGACTGATAAATAATATGGTTGAAAACCATTGTACATAGAATGGAAACTCCCATCCGAAGTCCCTGGAATAAGTAAAACTGCTGTTGGATGAATTGGTGAACATGATCCAAAACCATTATCAAGACGGTAGGATTCTGTAAGCATGCTTCCTGAAACTGATGCAAAACTCGCAATTCTATTATTCAATCTGCATCCTAGCTCATAAGAAAAAAGTCCTCCCTCAGAGTAACCGCAAGCATAAACTCTATCATTGTCTATATTATAATCATTAATTAGTGTATCAATAATTGCTTCTATAAAATTAACATCGTTATGAGTTGTTGGGGTTTTATGCAACCAAGAATAGCTTCCATCCGTTGGATCTACTGCAGCTTGAGGATAAACAGCTATAAAATTTGCTGTATCTGCAATTGGACGCATATCATTTTCATAATTTATAAAGTCACTTGATGTTCCAGCACCACCATGAAAATTAAAAACTATAGGTACTTGAGTACTTCCATCGTAAGTAGATGGAACATAAACAATAAAGCTTCTATTTTGACCATCGAAAAATAAAGTTCTATTTAATTGTTGTTGTCCAAATAAATTAAACGCTAGAAATATAATGCCGCTAAGGAGAGTAGTTTTCTTCATGATGAATAGTTTTAATATAAAAGTAATAATGTTTTTCAGAATAAAATAATTTGTAGAGGTTTTTGGAAACTGTGTGTCTTTTTATTTTTTGAGGTATTGTGCATCTAGCCAATATATTAATTTAATAGAAAATGTATTCATTGGACCGTCTTGTAAATTACCAAATAAGTTATTCCAGTAAGTTTGATCAATACTTTCGTCGTCTGAAAAAATAGAATTTTTCCATACCACATTAATTTCACTTCCAGGAAAAAATACCCATCTAAAAAGCATATCAATGGTAAAAGCATTGTAATTGATATCGTATACTGAGTTGCCATCAATATCATTACCAGAATAGTTTTCTAAGCTAGATAATCTCCCATTTGGCAGAAGTTCTGAAAAGCTATTGTATTTAATAATTGCATTGTAATTTCTTAATCGGAATGTGATTCCTATCCTGTTGGTCAATGTATAGTCTATTCCAAGAGTTTGAGTAGTATTTATTCTGTCTCTATTTCCAAAAATAGTTCCATTATGTGTAAATTCAGGTGTTCCAAAGCTTACTGCATATCCTTCACTGTTATTTTGGAATCTTTGTTCCCAATAGTGAATTAAAAATAGTTGGTTGGTAATTCTAAACCTATTTTCAAAGTCGTAGTTCCATTCCCACCAGTCATTTCTTTCTACAAAAACATAACCAATACCTATATCTGCAGCAATCCTTTTTTGATAATTGGAAGAAAACCACGCTCTGGTACTAGTCCATACTGGTCGAATAAACTTTTCTTCTCCGATAACATCCCCTCTTGGTTCAAAATAGTCGTTAGACTCATTTAATGTTCCACTTAATCTTATGCCAAGAGCATTAAAAGAATTAGTTATTGTTGTAGCTCTAGCATTCCAAAAACTTCCTCCAAATAAATTGGGAGCATACAACCATTCATTGGAAAGGGAGGCACTTGTGAAAAATCTATTTATTTTTTCAATTTTAGGATTGAAATTCCTGTAACCTATATAAAGTTCGCCAACTCGACTATTGTTAGCTCTTAAAAATCCCAAATCGTTAGGGTCATAACTATCCGACTCTTCATAATATTCCAACCCGTATGTAAAATTCCCTCTTTGTTTGCCAGCTTCAATTCCCCAAGTATGTCCCAATGAAATACTGTTGGTATCTAATATATTGGATATTTTTGCTTGAGTTTGCACAAAATAATCGTTGCTTTTAGTATTGAGCTTGGTATCCAAACCACTGACATTGGCATCGTAAAAATTTCCAGCTCTCCAAACATTGGTATTGGTAAAGGTAATTGAACTGTTATTTTTTAAATTCTGATCTAAGACAATGACGTTGTAGTTGCTTAATGGGCTGATGGAAATTTCTCTTTCATCACCATTTAAACTGTTGATTGCTTTGCCTTTTTGTTCTGCAGTAACACCATTAAAAATACCAATACCTAATCCGTTTTTTAATCTACCAGATATTTTACTAGCATTGATTAAAGGAACTGAAGTTGGTATTTCATTTAATTCCTCATTGTCATTTAACTGACTTTTGTAAACTTTGGAAGGTGTCTGAACCCCAATTCTTCTACTGTA
Source organism: Flavobacteriales bacterium (assembly GCA_016780365.1). GTDB lineage: Bacteria > Bacteroidota > Bacteroidia > Flavobacteriales_D > Parvicellaceae > MED-G20. The sequence goes on along the minus strand of JADHMB010000047.1, from coordinate 2,579 downwards.
AAACAAGTTTGATTTATTAAAAAGCTCTGTTCCCTCAGTAAAAAACTGTCTATTTTCATTAAACCTTATTTCAAAAGGACTTATGTTTAGCACTTGTTGATCAAAAATTACTTGCCCAAAATCTGGTAATAAGGTGACATCTAAAGTAAAAGCTTCATTTATTCCATATTTAACATCCATACCACCTGTAAAAGTAGAAACAGGTTCTGTGTCTTTTGAGAAGCTATTGTAGCTCGATAAAAATGGAATTAATGCCAATCTTACCGGTGGTGTAATATCCTTAATTCCTTTAACCACTCCGCTTTCTAGTAGGTAATTCTCTAGATCTGGATTTACAGGACTCCAGTTGTTGTCTTCTCTAAATCTACTTATTTGCCTTGCAAAATTTATATTCCAAGTCTGAATATCTGATTTTGGAAATCTTAGAGCAGAGTAGGGAATTTTAATTTCTGCAAACCACCCTTGATCGTTTATTTGTGTTTTACTTCTCCATACTAGATTCAGTAAATCATTAAAATCTTCGCTGAAAATTTTTGCATCTACTTGAACACCTCTACTACTTAAACCGAAGAAAAACCCATTTTGTTTGTCGTTATAGGTATCTAAAAATATTCCAAAAAAGTCTAAGTTCGGGTTGAAGTCGTCTCTTAATGAAAGTACTCTAGAAACAGAATCTGGATGGTCGTAGCATTTTACCCCAAAATAAATAGCTTCTTGATCAAATAACATAGCAACCTCTGTTTTTTTAGATGCTTTTTCACCTGGAAATGGTTTCATTTGAGTAAAACCAGAAGTCCAATTGGCATTTACCCAATCGGCTTCTTCAAGGTAGCCATCCAATGATATTTGACCAGTCCTTTTTGAAGTATTAATTTCTTTTTGACTATACCCGTTAATAAATAATAACAGAAATAGTAAAAATATAGCTTTGCGCATGGGGCAAATTTAATTTATCTCCCCATTTAAAATGACATATTTCTAATAAGTATTGAACAATGTTTTATTAGTTAAAATTTAGATGGAAAATCTATCTAAGTTCATCACTTTTGTCCAAGCCTTTACAAAATCTGTAATAAATTTTTCTCCACCATCATCACTCGCATAAACTTCACAAATTGCTCTTAGTTCTGAATTAGATCCAAAAATTAAATCTGTTCTACTAGCAGTCCATTTTAACTCTTCTGTTCCTCGTTTAAACCCATTGAAAATAGTAGATTCTTCTGATTTTGGTTTCCACTCATAATCCATACTGCAAAGGTTTCTGAAATAATCGTTGTTTAGAACACCTGGAGTTTCTGTTAATACTCCAATACTAGATTGATTATAATTTGAATTTAGTACTCTAATTCCCCCAATTAAAGCAGTCATTTCAGGCGCAGTTAAGGTTAGTTGTTGAGCCTTGTCAATTAATAATTCTTCTGAACTTAGTGTATAGTCAGCTTTTTTATAATTTCTAAATCCATCTGCAATTGGTTCTAAAACAGACATTCCTTCTATATCTGTATTTTCTTTTAATGCATCCATTCTGCCAGGTGAAAAAGGCATATTAATTGTTCTTCCGCCTAAAGATGCGGCATCTTCTATACCAACACATCCACCTAAAACAATTAAATCAGCTAAAGATATTTTCTGATTTTGAGATTCTTTGTTAAATTTTTCTTGAATCGATTCATAAACCTTAATTACTCTTTTAAGTTCTTCGGGATTATTAGATTCCCAATTTATTTGAGGTTCTAGTCTTATTCTTGCACCATTGGCACCACCTCTTCTATCAGAAATTCTGTATGTAGATGCCGAAGCCCAAGCTGTGGTTATCATATCTTCATTTGTTAATTCAGAATTTTTAATTTCTGTTTTAATTAAATCAATATTTTTTGCATTAACTAATTCATGATTAACGGTTGGAATAGGGTCTTGCCAAGAATAATCTTCTTCAGGAATTTCTGGTCCAACATAGCTAGATTTTGGTCCCATATCTCTATGGGTTAGTTTAAACCACGCTTTTGCAAATGCCAATTCAAATGCAGCTGGATCGTCGTAAAATTTTTGAGAAACAACTCTGTAAGCAGAATCCTCTATTAGTGACAAATCTGTTGTGAGCATGGTAGGCTTATGAATTACTTCATCGTCAAAAGCATCTGGAAACATCTTATGAGGATTTTTGGCCACCCATTGATTTGCTCCACCAGGACTTTTAGTTAATTCCCACTCATTTTCAAATAGGCTTTCAAAATATCCATGGTTCCAATTGGTTGGATCTTCCGTCCATATAACTTCCAATCCAGAGGTAATTGCGTCTTTGCCTTTACCTGTATTATAATCACTTTTCCAACCCATTCCTTGCTCTTCAATAGTTGCTCCTTCGGGAGAAGCACCTAAATGGTCTCCGCTTGCTGCGCCATGTGTTTTTCCTAGTGTATGGCCCCCTGCAATTAAAGCTACAGTTTCTTCATCGTTCATTCCCATTCTTCCAAAGGTTTCTCTTATATCTGCAGCAGCTTTTATCGGATCAGGTTCTCCATTTGGACCCTCCGGATTTACATAAATTAAACCCATTTGAACAGCTGCCAAAGGTTGTT
>JADHMB010000046.1 GCA_016780365.1 Flavobacteriales bacterium | reverse complement strand
GCCGAATCCAAACTGAAATCAGAAAAGATTATTAAAAAAACTTTAACCAATTGGAGTATTGCAAGAACCATTATAATCTATGGAATTACCGATAATATGAGTCGTTCTAATATTGTTTTGTGGGCTAAAGGTGAAATTGGCAAAGGGAATACCATTAACGTGGTAAAGGATCAATATAGGTCCCCAACATTAGCAGAAGATTTAGCAAAAGGTTGCATTTCTATTATTGACAAGTCAGCCTATGGGTTATATCATCTTTCAGGACCAAAAACTTACAGTATTTTAGATTTAGTTTATCAAGTCGCAGATTTTTATAATTTAGACAAATCATTGATAAATCCTGTTTCTTCAGCATCTTTAAAACAGCCTGCAAAAAGGCCATTAGTTACTGGGTTCGATATTGGTAAAGCAAAGAGGGATTTAGATTATAACCCTGTAGATTTTAAAGAGGGAATAAAAATAATGCACCAACAAATAAAAAAATATGAAGTTTAAAATATCTACCATCTTGTTAATGATTTTACCAAATTTTATTTTGGCACAATCTCAACAAGCTACTGAAGTGGGGTTAGATCAAAAAATTGATAAAGCCTTCAAACCTTTTTCTGATTTTGTTTCAAACGTTGTTTTTTTTGAGGTGTTTAATGGAGCACCATTTGTAATAGTATTGTTAGTCTTTAGTGCCATGTTCTTTACCCTATATTTTGGGTTCCCAAATATTAAATATTTTGGAAAAGCTATAGGTGTAGTAAGAGGGAAATACGACCATGTAGATAAACCTAGTTCTGTAAATTCAGATTTGGCAGTAGATGGGGATATTAAAGACACTATATCTGACGAAAGTAAACAAGGGGAGGTAACACATTTTCAAGCATTAGCTACTGCTGTTTCCGGAACTGTAGGAAATGGAAATATTGCTGGTGTTGCTCTCGCAATAGCTCTTGGAGGACCAGGGGCAACTTTCTGGATGATTGTGTGTGGATTGTTGGGGATGTCTACAAAATTTGTGGAATGTACATTAGGTGTTCAATATAGAGACATTGGAGAAGATGGTACTGTATATGGAGGTCCAATGTATTATTTAAGCAAAGGATTAAAAGAAAAAGGTTTTAAAACCCTTGGAAAAATAACTGCAGTATTATTTGCAATTTTTTGTATTGGAGGTTCTTTTGGCGGTGGCAATGCAGCACAATCCAATCAAGCTACAATAGTTATTAAAGATTTACTGGGACTAGATAGTACAAGTGCAGGGGCAATAATTGGAATTATTTTGGCTTTACTTGTTGGCATTATTATTATTGGTGGTATAAAAAGGATAGCATCAGTTACAGAAAAAATTGTTCCTTTTATGGCAGTACTTTATTTACTGGCTTGTATATATATAATTGTCCTTAATTTCAATTTGGTGGACGATGCTTTTAGTTTAATAATTACCCAAGCATTTAACCCCAAAGCAATAGGCGTTGGTGGAGTTATTGGTGTTTTGCTAGTAGGTTTTAAAAGGGCTGCTTTTTCAAATGAAGCTGGTGCAGGTTCTGCATCAATTGCCCATTCTGCGGTTAAAACAAAATATTCTGCGTCTGAAGGACTTGTTGCTTTATTAGAACCATTTATCGATACGGTGGTTATTTGCACAATGACAGCTTTAGTAATTATCATTTTCAATTTTGGTGGTACATTTGAGTATGGAGGCACCAATGGATCTGTTTTAATTGACGGAGTCGCTTATGAGGGAGCTGGAATAACCTCTATGGCATTTGCAGAGTATATTCCTTATTCTAATGTTTTTCTCACAATTGCAGTTGTGTTATTTGCCGTTTCAACGATGATATCATGGTCTTATTATGGTCTTCAGTCATGGAAATATTTATTTGGTAGAGGAAGAGCAGCAGATTTAACTTATAAAGTTCTTTTCTTAGTTTTTGTTATTATTGGTGCTGCAGCAAGTATGAATTCTATTTGGGCATTTTCAGATGCTATGATATTTGCTATGGTTTTCCCAAATATGGTTGGACTTTATTTTTTATTCCCAGTGGTCAAAAAACAACTTGCTAGATTTTTAGGTGCTATTAATAGTGAAAAAGAATCTTGATGTTAAAATTGGGCAATGAAGTTTAATTTACTTTACTCGCCTTCTCAGCGTAGAGGAATTTTCTTTCTTCTTGTAATTTTCATCTCTTATTTTGTTTTTCTTTTTTTCGAAAGAAATTCTAAAGAAAATATTTCTCCAATTGTTGTTGTGGAGAGTGAGATAATAGAGACTTTAGAATTTGAAAAAACAATAGTTATTCCCAAAAATAGAAATCCTAATTTTTGGAAAAGAAAAGACTGGAATCAGTTAGGTTTCTCTAGTTCTCAAATTCAGATAATTGAAAATTATCAGAAAAAGTTAAATATTTTCACTACTAAAAAACAACTATTGAAATGTTATGCATTTAATGACATGGAAAGAAAAATGTTAGATTCGATCGTTGTAATTCCTAAGAAAGAAACCAAATCAGATTTTAAAAAGTCCTTTTTATTTCTATTAAAATCTCAAAGTCCTAACTATGATTTAAAAAACTATTTTGACACAATTTATTACAATAAAAGCTCTAAAGGGGTTTTCAGCTATTATGCTTCAAATTCCAAAATAAATAACTTTTCAGCAATCAAGAACTGTTTAAATGGTCAAAAGCCTAAAGTTTACATTCTAAATCCTAGAAACTTGAGAATGATTTTAAGAAAACCTAAAAAAATTTATAATTCTAAGCCTTCAAAAAAATCAAAATTTATTGTAAATATTAATTTGGCTGATAGCTTACAGTGGAGAAAGCTTCGTGGAGTTGGTGCTAAAAGATCCATACATATTTTAAATTATAAAAATGCTCTTGGTGGATTTGTTGGGATTTCTCAGGTAAATGAAGTATTTAGTATTAATGATAGTCTTTTTAAAAGCTTCGAGAGATTTCTTAGCATAAAAGATTCTAGTTTGGTAAAAATTAATATAAATACTTGTTCAGTAAATCAATTAAAAAACCACCCTTATATTAATTGGAATCTTGCAAATTCAATAGTTAATTTTAGGAAGCAACATGGGGGGTTCAAATTATTAGAGGATTTAAAAAAAATCCATATTCTAGATGATAAATTATATTATAAAATCGTACCTTACTTGACCATAAAGTAATGCTGTAGAATTGAATTTAAAACAGGAAATTAAAAGTCATATAAGGGATGTAAAAGATTTCCCTAAAAAAGGTATTGTTTTTAAAGATATCACTCCAGTTCTTAAAAACCCTCTGCTGTGCTCCAAAATAGTTAAACAACTCTCTAGTTACTTGACTCCTAAAACCACACATGTAGTTGGGGTTGAAAGTAGAGGATTTCTATTTGGTTTGCCTTTAACAATTGAAAATAAACTTTCCTTTGTTTTGATAAGAAAAAAAGGCAAACTTCCCTATAAAACCATATCAACTGATTATGATTTAGAGTATGGAAAAGCAACCATTGAAATGAATATTGATGATGTAGGTCCAGGAGACAGAGTTGTGATTCACGATGATTTGCTTGCTACTGGCGGGACTGCAATTGCTGCTGCAAAATTAGTAATTCAACAAGGGGCAATAGTAGATGGATTTTCATTTGTCGTAGAGCTTGATTTTTTAAAAGGAAGAGAAAGATTAGATGAATTTTCAAAAAATATAAACAGTATTGTTAAATATTAAAACTAATTTGATATGAATTTTGACTATTCAGAAGACCAGCTGATGATCCAGAAAATGACTCAAGATTTTGCAAAAAAAGAAATTTTGCCAAATATTAATGTCTGGGACGAAAAACAGTATTTTCCAATAGAGCTATTCAAGAAAGCTGGCCAACAAGGATTAATGGGAGTTTTAGTTCCAGAAAAGTTTGGAGGTTCTGGATTAGGTTATGAAGAATATATTTTGGTTATTAAAGAAATTTCTAAGGTATGTGGTGCTATTGGCTTATCCTTAGCAGCTCATAATTCCCTTTGCGTTAACCATTTACTGAAGTTTGGAAATGATAATCAAAAAAATAAATGGCTGCCAAAGTTGTCTTCTGGTCAATGGATTGGAGCGTGGGGACTTACAGAACCCAATACTGGTTCAGATGCAATGAGAATGAAATGTGTTGCGGAACAAGATGGAGATTATTGGGTGATTAATGGTTCTAAAAACTTTATTACTCACGGAATTTCAGGAGATATTATTGTAGTGATAGTGAGAACTGGAGATTTGCTTGACTCTCATGGAATGACTGCTTTTGCTGTAGAGCGCGGGACAAAAGGCTTTCTTTCAGGAAAGAAAGAAAATAAGTTAGGAATGAGAGCCTCGGAAACGGCAGAAGTAATTTTCGATAATTGTAGAGTCCATAAAGAAAATATTATTGGCAATATTGGTGAAGGATTTATCCAGTCTATGAAAATTTTAGATGGTGGAAGAATTTCGATTGGAGCTATGGCATTAGGCATGGCAGAAGGGGCTTTAGAAGCGTCAATATCCTATTCAAAAGAAAGAGAACAATTTGGTAAGCCAATAAGTAAGTTTCAAGGTATATCCTTTAAATTAGCAGAAATGGCAACGGAGATTGAAGCATCTAAAATGTTGCTTTTCAAAGCAGCATCTAGAATGTTATCAAATTCAAAAGATGCTAATTACCATTCTGCAATTGCCAAATTTAAAGCTTCTGAAGTGGCTGTTTCTGTTGCTAACGATGCAGTTCAGATTTTTGGTGGTTACGGATATTCAAAAGAATATCCAGTTGAAAAATTTTATAGAGACTCTAAATTAAGTACCATTGGAGAAGGGACATCCGAAATTCAAAAGCTAGTAATTTCAAGAGCTTTACTAAATAATTAAATTTCTTTTTGGAGATTTATTTTAATTGTATACATTTGTCGCCTATAAAAATTAAACATGTTACAGATTCCAGTAAAAGAAGGAGAGTCAATTGAAAGAGCTCTTAAAAAGTACAAAAAGAAATTTGAAAGAACAGGTGTTCTCAAAGAGCTAAGGGCTAGAAAAGAGTATACCAAAAAATCTATTGTACGAAGACAGCAAGTAATAAAGGCTGAATATGTAGAAAAGCTGAAAGCTGCAGAATAAAACATTTAAAATCTTATTTTAAGAGGGCTTAGTGCCCTCTTTTTTTTTATATTACACTAACTAAAATTGTTTTTATTGGGTAATATAACTCTAATCAAAAATTTTCTAGATTATTTAATAATAGAAAAAAGATACTCTGTTCATACAACAGTCTCTTATAGAAATGATTTAAATCAATTCAATTTATATCTTTCGGAATCTTATTCTGGTATAGAATTTCATAAAGTTGAAATGATTCATGTTAGGAGTTACATGGTTCATTTGTTAGAGGCCAAATTAGCGAAATCTACCGTTGCTAGAAAGGTAAGCACCATAAAGTCACTTTACAAGTTTTTGAAAAAAGAACAACTTATTTCTTCTTCTCCTGTTCAATTATTAGAAACACCTAAACTAGATAGTCGTTTGCCTGTTTTCTTAAAAGAAGAGGAGGTGGTAAATTTATTTGAAGAATTTAAGTTCGAAGATTCTTTTAGTGGCAAGAGGGATAAAATGATACTGTATCTTTTTTATCAAACTGGAATAAGACTTTCAGAATTGATAGGCTTAAAAAATGTGGACGTGAGAAATGGAGAGTTAAAAGTTCTAGGTAAAAGAAACAAAGAGAGAATAATTCCTTTGTCTAACAATATTCAACCTTTAATAGATCAATATCTAAGTTTGAAAGACGAGTTGGGGTTTAAAAAAAAGTACTTTTTTGTTACTGATAAGGGCAATAAACTTTATGAAAAGTTTGTTTACAGAAAAGTAAATCATTATCTTTCTATAGTGTCAAGCAAACAAAAAAAGAGTCCACATATACTAAGGCATACTTTCGCTACCCATATGCTAAATAATGGTGCTGATTTAAACTCAATTAAAGAAATTTTAGGCCATGAAAACCTTTCAGCGACACAAGTTTATACCCATAATACTTTTCAAAAATTAAAATCTATTCACAAACAGTCACATCCTCGTGGTTAAAAATTTATATTATGCAAGTAAAAGTTCAATCTATCCAATTTTCAGCCGATCAAAAATTATTAAATTTTGTAAGTCAAAAAGTTAACAAACTCAATTTATTTTTTGGAAATATTCTAGTTTCGAAGGTTTTTTTAAAAGTAATTAGGGCTAATTCAAATAATAATAAGCTTGTTGAAATTAAAATTAATATTCCTGGCAAAGAGCTTTTTGCAAGAAAAAAATCCAAATCCTTCGAAGAGGCAACAGATGAAGCTGTTAATGCACTTAGAAGACAAATCAATAAGCATAAAGGAAAAAACAGCATAAAAAACTAATTTTTTTCCTCACTTTGTAAGATATACTGTTTCTTTTTATAAATTTGCACACCTTTTCTGCGAAGCAAGGGTAAATTGCCGATGTAGCTCAGCTGGCTAGAGCAGCTGATTTGTAATCAGCAGGTCGTGGGTTCGAGTCCCTCCATCGGCTTTAAGTTCTTTACATAAAAGTATTTCAGGGGAGATACTCAAGCGGTCAACGAGGTCAGACTGTAAATCTGATGGCTTCGCCTTCGCAGGTTCGAATCCTGCTCTCCCCACCTAAGCCAATACCAATGTGGCATAATATCATTATTTATATGTGTAGATATGTTATTATGTATTACATTTGTGGTCCATTTTGCGGGAGTAGCTCAGTTGGTAGAGCATCAGCCTTCCAAGCTGAGGGTCGCGAGTTCGAATCTCGTCTCCCGCTCTTTTTTTAATGGAACTGCCGATGTAGCTCAGGGGTAGAGCGCTTCCTTGGTAAGGAAGAGGTCACGGGTTCAACTCCCGTCATTGGCTCATTTGCTTAACAGCATTTAAAATAAAATAAATAAAAAATAAAAAAAATAAATTAGTAACTAAACAACAAAAGAAATGGCAAAAGAAAATTTCGAAAGAACCAAACCGCACGTAAACGTAGGTACCATAGGTCACGTAGATCATGGAAAAACCACCCTTACTGCAGCAATTTCTAAAGTGCTTTCTGATGCAGGACTGGCTACCAAGCAAGATTTCGATCAGATTGATAATGCACCTGAAGAAAAAGAAAGAGGTATTACAATTAATACCGCTCACATTGAATATGAAACTGAAAATCGTCACTATGCGCACGTTGACTGTCCAGGTCACGCCGATTATGTTAAAAACATGGTTACTGGTGCAGCTCAAATGGATGGTGGAATTTTAGTATGTGCAGCTACAGATGGTCCAATGCCACAAACAAGAGAACACATTCTTTTAGCTAAGCAGGTAAATGTTCCTAGACTTGTTGTATTTATGAATAAAACTGATTTAGTAGATGATGAAGAATTAATTGAATTAGTAGAAATGGAATTGGGTGATTTATTGGAATCTTATGATTTTAATGATACACCTATTATAAAAGGTTCTGCTTTAGGAGCTCTTAATGGTGAGCAATCTGGTGTAGATTCAGTTATGGAGTTAATGAAAACGGTAGATACTTGGATTGAAACTCCTGTAAGAGACGAAGCTAAAGCTTTCTTAATGTCTGTTGAAGATGTTTTTTCTATTACTGGTAGAGGTACTGTTGCAACGGGTGCTATTGAAACTGGAATCATTAGAACTGGAGATCCTGTAGATATCGTAGGTTTAAGTGAAGAGAAAATGTCTTCTACTGTAACTGGAGTTGAAATGTTTAGAAAAATTCTTGATGAAGGTAGAGCTGGTGAAAACTGTGGTTTGCTTTTAAGAGGAATTGAAAAAGAACAAATTAAAAGAGGAATGGTTATAGCTAAGCCAGGATCTATTACTCCACATGCTAAATTCAAAGCTGAAGTATATATATTGAAAAAAGAAGAGGGTGGTAGACACACTCCGTTTCACAATAATTACAGACCGCAGTTTTATTTCAGAACATTAGATGTTACTGGAACAATTCAACTAGAGTCTGGTAGAGAAATGGTGATGCCTGGTGATAATGTTACTATAGATGTAGAACTAATTACAGGTGTTGCTATGGATATAGGTCTAAGATTTGCTATTAGAGAGGGTGGAAGAACTGTTGGTGCAGGTCAGGTAACTGAGATTTTAGATTAATATAAATAAAAGTTTGTGTTGTTAAAGGTGCTCTAGAAATAGAGTGCCTTTAAACGCATAATACGGATGTAGCTCAGCTGGTAGAGCACTGGTCTCCAAAACCAGGTGTCGGGAGTTCGAGTCTCTCCATCCGTGCAAACGAGTTAAAAGATTATAATAGTGGCTGGAATAAAAAATTATATAGAGGAAATTGTTCATGAACTTTCAAATAAGGTTTCTTGGCCTACTTGGCAAGACCTACAAACTAGCTCAATTATTGTTTTAGTAACTAGCATTATTTTAGCCTTCATCATATGGCTAATGGATTATGTTTTTGGAATTTGGCCTGTAGCAGATAGTGCTCAATCTTTTAGCTGGAGAGGAATATTAGGTTTTATTTATCACTTTATCAATAATTAGATCATGACAGAAATATCCAAAAAGTGGTACGTTATTAGGGCTATTAGTGGCAAAGAGAAGAAGGTTAAAGAATTGCTCGAATTAGAAATTAATCGTCATAACTTAAACGATTATGTAGAACAAGTTCTGATACCTACTGAAAAAATATACCAAATAAGAAAAGGAAAAAAAATCTCTAAAGAGAAAAATTACTTTCCAGGATACGTTTTAATTCAGGCTGCTTTAATTGGTGAGGTAGAGCATGTTATCAAGTCAATGACTAACGTTCTTGGTTTTCTTGGTGCAACTAAAGGAGGAGATCCTCTTCCAATGCGTCAAGCTGAGGTAAATAGAATCTTAGGAAAAGTTGATGAATTAGCTGTTAGCGATGAGGAAATGGATATTCCATATGTAGTTGGTGAATCGGTGAAGGTAGTAGATGGACCGTTTAATAATTTTAACGGCGTCATAGAAAATATTAATGAAGAAAAGAAAAAACTTACAGTTATGGTGAAAATCTTTGGTCGTAAAACACCTTTAGAACTAAACTATATGCAAGTAGAGAAAGACGGATAATAAAGAAATTGTAAAGCAATACTGTTAGCTTCCCTGTGGCGTTTTACATGTTTAATAAATAAATAAAGATGGCTAAAGAAATAAGTGGATTAATAAAACTTCAAATTAGGGGTGGTTCTGCAAATCCTTCTCCTCCTGTTGGACCTGCGTTAGGTGCAAAAGGGGTGAATATTATGGAATTTTGCAAGCAATTTAATGCACGTACTCAAGAAAAGGCAGGAAAGGTATTACCATGTGTAATTACTGTTTACTCAGATAAGTCATTTGATTTTGTTGTAAAAACACCCCCAGCGGCTGTCCAATTGTTGGAATCTGCTAAGATTAAAAAAGGTTCTCCAGAATCTAATAAAATCAAGATTGGGTCAATTACATGGGATCAAATAAAAACTATCTCAGAAGATAAAATGCCAGATCTAAATTGCTATACTGTTGAATCCGCTATGCGGATGATGGCAGGTACAGCAAGAAGTATGGGTTTAAATGTAAAAGGAAAAGCTCCTTGGAGTAATTAATCATAAAATTTAACAATAATGACACTCTCAAAATATAGAAAGGAAGCCTTATCGAAGTTCGACGTAGAGAAATCTTACTCGTTAGAGGATGCCTCAAAAATTGTTAAGGATATTACAAAACAAAAATTTGATTCAACTGTAGACCTTGCGGTAAAGTTAGGAGTAGATCCTAGAAAAGCCAACCAAATGGTTAGAGGGACAGTATCTCTTCCTCACGGTACAGGAAAAGATGTTAAGGTTTTAGTTTTGTGTAGCCCTGACAAAGAAAAAGAAGCAACCGATGCGGGTGCAGATTTTGTAGGTCTTGATGAATATATCGACAAGATCAAACAAGGTTGGACGGATGTAGATGTAATTATTACCATGCCTTCAGTTATGGGTAAAGTTGGTGCTCTTGGAAGAATTTTAGGACCAAGAGGATTAATGCCAAACCCAAAAACTGGAACTGTAACTATGAATGTTGGACAAGCTGTAACAGACGTTAAAGCTGGTAAAATCGATTTCAAGGTTGACAAATATGGTATTATTCATTCTCCAATCGGAAAGGCATCATTTGAGTCAAATCAAATTATTGACAACGCAAAAGAATTTTTAGCTGCATTAATCAAGTTAAAACCTTCATCATCCAAAGGGACTTACTTTAGAAGTGTTACAATTTCTAGTACAATGAGTCCTGGGGTTAAAATAGAACCTAAAAGTGTTGAAGCTTAATCATCAAAACATTATAGAATGAAAAAAGAAGAAAAACAAGTAATGATTGATGACCTAAGCAAAAGGTTAGATGAAAACAATATTATTTATATTGCTGACATCTCCAATCTTGATGCAGTAGCTACTAGTTCTTTAAGGAGACAGTGTTTTGCAAAAAACATAAAACTTAGCGTTGTTAAAAACACATTGCTTAAGAAGGCAATGGAAAATGTACAGGGAAAAGACTTCACAGAATTGTATGATATTCTGCCTGGCCCAACAGCAATTATGTTGTCGGATACGGGAAATTTACCTGCAAAACTGATTAAAGATTTTCGTAAGAAAAACGATAAGCCAGTTTTAAAAGGTGCATTTGTTGAAGAATCTATATATATAGGTGATGATCAATTGAATTTACTAGCTGATATTAAATCTAAAGACGAACTCATTGGAGAAGTCATTGGATTATTACAATCACCAGCTAAAAATGTAATTTCAGCTCTAACTTCAAGCAAAGGAAAAATTGCTGGATTAGTTAAAACCCTTTCAGAAAAAGAAGCATAAAAAATTAAATAAAAAACAAATTTTAAAAACAAATAAAATGGCAGATATAAAAGCAATGGCAGAAGAGTTAGTTAACTTAACTGTTAAAGAAGTAAATGAATTAGCAGCAGTCTTAAAAGAAGAGCATGGTATTGAGCCTGCAGCAGCAGCAGCAGTAGCAGTAGCAGCACCAGGTGGTGGTGGAGATGCTGGTGGTGGAGAAGAAAAATCAGAATTTGATGTTATTCTTACTGCGGCCGGCGGATCTAAACTTCAGGTAGTTAAAGCTGTAAAAGAACTTACAGGATTAGGACTTAAAGAAGCTAAGGAATTAGTGGATGGAGCTCCTAAAGCTATCAAAGAAGGTGTTGGAAAAGACGAGGCTGATGGCATGAAAAAAGCTTTAGAAGAAGCTGGTGCTGAGGTTGAATTGAAGTAATTCAATTTTTTATAGAACTATAGGTCTAAGATTTCTTAGACCTATACCCCTTTTTTTAATACATAATAACTAAATTTACAAGACATTGGCTAAATCAAATAAAACTACAGAAAGAATAAACTTTGCATCCAGTCAGCACCGTTTTTCGTATCCAGATTTTTTAGATATTCAAATAAAATCATTTCAAGAATTTTTTCAATTAGAAACCACCTCCGAAAATAGAATTGAGGAAGGGTTATTTAAGGTTTTTTCCGAAAATTTTCCAATTACTGATACTAGGAATCAATTTGTACTAGAATTTTTAGATTATTTTGTAGATCCACCAAGATATACCATTACAGAATGTATAGACAGAGGTCTTACATATTCCGTTCCTTTAAAGGCGGTAATGAAATTGTATTGTACGGATCCAGAACACGAGGATTTTGAAACTATTGTCCAGGAAGTCTATTTAGGGACAATTCCATACATGAGCCCAAAAGGTTCATTTATTATTAACGGTGCAGAAAGAGTTGTAGTTTCTCAGTTACACCGATCCCCTGGTGTATTTTTCAGTCAAAGTAGACACGCTAATGGAACTAAATTATATTCAGCGAGAGTAATTCCTTTTAAAGGTTCTTGGATAGAATTTGCTACAGATATCAATAGTGTTATGTACGCTTACATTGATAGAAAGAAAAAATTACCTGTTACAACACTTTTCAGAGCTATAGGCTATGAAAGTGATAAAGATATTTTAGAAATATTTGATTTAGCTGATGAGGTAAAAGTCACCAAGGCAAATCTTAAAAAAATTAATGGCAGAAAACTTGCTGCAAGAGTGCTTAAATCTTGGGTAGAAGATTTTGTAGATGAGGATACAGGTGAAGTTGTATCTATTGAGAGAAACGAAGTTTTAATTGATAGAGAAACAATCATTGAAGAAGAGCATGTTGCAATGATTGAAGATGCTGGGGTGAAAACTGTTATTCTTCACAAAGAAAATATTAACTCAGCAGATTTTGCAATTATCTACAATACTTTACAAAAGGATACATCCAACTCTGAAAAAGAAGCTGTAGAACATATTTACAGACAACTAAGAAATGCTGAGCCACCAGATGAAGAGACTGCAAGAGGGGTAATTGATAAACTATTTTTCTCTGAACAAAGATATGACCTTGGTGAAGTAGGAAGATATAGAATTAACAAAAAATTAGGTTTAGATATTGAAGAGACACAAAGAGTACTTACAAAGACAGATATAATTTCAATTGTAAAATACTTAATAGAGCTTATTAATTCTAAAACTGATGTTGATGATATTGATCATTTAAGTAACAGAAGAGTAAGAACTGTAGGTGAGCAGTTATATTCTCAGTTTGGTGTAGGTTTAGCTAGAATGGCAAGGACTATTAGAGAAAGAATGAATGTTAGAGATAATGAAGTTTTTACTCCAATTGATTTGATTAATGCAAAAACACTTTCAAGTGTGATAAATTCATTTTTTGGAACCAACCAACTTTCTCAGTTTATGGACCAAACCAATCCCTTGGCAGAAGTTACTCATAAAAGACGACTTTCTGCTCTTGGACCTGGAGGACTTACAAGAGAAAGAGCTGGTTTTGAAGTTAGGGATGTTCACTACACCCACTATGGTAGATTATGTACTATTGAGACACCTGAAGGTCCAAATATTGGTTTAATTTCTTCTCTTTGTGTATATGCAAAAGTAAATAGACTTGGTTTTATTGAAACGCCTTACAGAGAAGTGAAAAAAGGTAAAGTTAATTTAGGATCTGAACCAATTTATCTATCTGCTGAAGAAGAGGATAATAAATATATTGCGCAGGCAAATGCTCAAATCACAAAAGACGGTGTTTTTGAAAATGACAATGTTATTTCAAGATTTATGGGAGATTTCCCTTTGCCACCTAAAGAAGAAATTAACTTAATTGATGTTGGTGCAAATCAAATTGCTTCTATTGCAGCTTCCTGTATTCCATTTTTGGAGCACGATGATGCAAACAGAGCATTGATGGGATCTAACATGCAGCGTCAAGCAGTTCCCTTACTTAACCCAACTGCTCCAATTGTCGGAACCGGAATAGAAGAATTAGTTGCTAGAGATTCTAGAGTTTTAATTCACGCTGAAAAAGACGGAGTAGTTTCTTATGTTGATTCGAAAGAAATTCACATAAAATATAAATTATCGAAAGATGATATACTGGTAAGTTTTGATACAGATACTACTATATATAATCTTATTAAATTTCAGAAAACAAACCAAGGATCGTCAGTCAACTTAAGACCAATAGTTAAGAAAGGTGATAAAGTTGTAAAAGGTCAGGTTTTAGTTGAAGGTTATGGTACTGATAATGGTGAATTAGCCTTGGGACAAAACTTGAAAGTAGCTTTTATGCCTTGGAAAGGATATAACTTTGAAGATGCCATTGTTATTTCTGAAAAAGTAGTAAAAGATGATATTTTCACTAGTGTTCATGTAGATGAATATAGCTTGGACGTAAGAGATACCAAAAGAGGTCTTGAAGAGCTTACTGCAGATATTCCAAATGTGAGTGAAGAAGCTACCAAAGATTTAGATGAAAATGGAATTATTAGAGTTGGAGCTGAAGTAAAAGAAGGAGATATTTTAATTGGTAAAATCACTCCAAAAGGGGAGAGCGATCCTACTCCTGAAGAAAAATTACTTAGAGCGATATTTGGTGATAAAGCAGGTGATGTTAAAGATGCTTCTTTAAAAGTTTCTCCATCTGTTACGGGTGTTGTTATTGATAAGAAACTATTTTCAAAGGCTATTAAAGATAGAAAGTCTAAAGCAGCCGATAAGCCTATCATTGAGCAATTAGATGCTGAAGAGGTAATGAAACAAGCTGAATTGAAATCAACTTTAATTGAAAAATTACTTTCAATTCTTGGAGATAACAAATCAGAAGGTGTCATTAACGTTTTCAAAGAACAAGTGATTAAAAAAGGTGTGAAGTTCACAGAAAAAACACTAAAATCAATTGACTTTATTCATATTAATTCTAAAAATTGGACTAAAGACGATCAAGTAAATGATTTAGTTGATACAACTTTACATAATTATAATCTAAAGGCTACAGAGCTTATAGGAGATTACAAACGTAAGAAGTTTCAAATAGTAGTTGGTGACGAATTGCCAAATGGTATTATACAAATGGCTAAAGTTTATCTTGCTAAGAAAAGAAAACTTAAGGTTGGTGATAAAATGGCTGGTAGACACGGTAACAAAGGGATCGTTGCTAGAATAGTTAGAGAAGAAGACATGCCATTTTTAGAAGATGGAACACCAGTTGATATTGTTTTAAATCCTCTTGGTGTACCCTCAAGAATGAATTTGGGACAGATTTATGAAACTGTTTTGGCTTGGGCTGGACAGAAATTAGGTCTAAAATTCTCTAGTCCTATTTTTGATGGTGCTTCTTTAGATTCGATTGACAAATATTCGGATGAAGCCGGTATTCCTAGAAATGGAAAAACATATCTATATGACGGCGGAACTGGAGAAAGATTTGATCAGCCTGCTACAGTTGGTATTATTTACATGCTTAAATTAAGCCACATGGTTGATGATAAGATGCATGCGAGATCCATAGGTCCATACTCATTGATTACCCAACAACC
>JADHMB010000045.1 GCA_016780365.1 Flavobacteriales bacterium | reverse complement strand
CCTAAGCCAACATAAAATTTATTGGATTTATGAAAAACACTTGCTGTAGAGCTTACTAAATTATTGTCTCCGTAGCTGATAGATCCAGATGAAGTAGTTCCATTTTTTAAAGAATCGAATCCTTTGGTAATAATGTTAATTACCCCACCAACAGCATCTGGTCCGTACATAGAAGCTCCTGCACCTTTTAATATTTCAATTCTCTCTATTTCCATATTTGAAACTGGAACATAGCAATTAAAATGCCCAGTCAACGGATCGTTAATTTTCGTGCCATCAATTAAAACCAAAATTTGAGAAAAGGTAGAACCTCTCATTACAATATCTCCTTGTACACCGAATCCTCCACGAGACTGAACTTCAACACCACAAATAGTTTGTAACAATTCGTAAAAAGTAGTAGCTGGCAATTGTTGTATTTGTTCTTTGGTCAAAATACTGATACTTCTACCTGTCTCGCTAGCTTTTAAAGGAATTCTTGTGGTTTGTACTAGCAAAGTGTCTAGACTAAAGCTTTGCTGAGCACTTGGCTTAATAACTAACGAAAGGAAAAGGGAAATGCTTAAAAAATATTTCAAAATGAATAAATGTTTAATTTTCTATAATATATCTAAATTCGAGACAATTTTAAGAATTTGTTTTGATTAAATAAGGGTAATGACGGAAATTAAAAGTATAATATTTGACTTAGGAGGTGTGATTTTAAATCTGAATTATTCGAAAACAGAAGATGAGTTTAAAAAAATTGGTGTTTTAAATTTTAAAGAATTTTACAGTCAAAAAAAACAAACGCTTCTTTTTGATGATTTTGAAAAAGGAAAAATAAAGCCAGAAGAATTCATTTCATCATTTAAAGAATCGGAAAATTTAAAAATAAAAGAAATCGATTTCATAAATGCGTGGAATGCAATGCTTTTAGAAATACCTATTGAAAAACTACAATTTATTGATGGTCTAAAAAAAGATTATAAAATAATTTTGTTGAGCAACACCAATGAAATACACATCAAAAAATTTGAAGACGATTTAAAAAAGAACAATATGCTGGAGCAATTCTACAAATGCTTTGATAAAATATATTATTCTTCAAGAATGGGAAAAAGAAAACCAGAAGAAAATTGTTTTAATCAAGTCCTGGAGGAGAATGGATTGATAGCTGAAAATACCTTATTTATAGACGACTCTATTCAGCATATTGAAGGGGCTAAAAAAGTAGGAGTTAAAACCTTTCATTTAGAAAAAAACAAGTCTATACTGGATCTTGTTCCTGACATAATTCAATCAAAACACCACCAGTAGACTTAGGGTGGAGAAAACAAATAAGTTTATTATCTGCCCCTTGCTTAATATCCCCAATAGCTTCAAACCCCAAATTAGTAAGCCTTGCTAACTCCGAATGAATATCTTCTACATGAAGCGCCAAGTGGTGCATGCCTTGACCTTTTTTATTAATAAACTTTTTAATTGGGCTATCTTCCTTGGTTGCTTCCAGTAGCTCAATTTTAGATTCTCCTATCTTATAAAAATAGGTTTTCACTCCCTCAGATTCAACCAATTCTGTTTTATAGGATGTTTTACCAAATAGCTTTGCAAAAATTTCATTGCTTTTTTCTGGATTTTCTACTGCAATTCCAATATGTTCTATTTTTTTTATCATCGTTTCTAATTTATGAAATTAAGACCACTTACTGAATATAAAAAATAGATATAATTGAAAATAAAATTTAAAGAACACTTCTTTTGTAGATAAACTTTTGAAAACTCTGTAAATAGCAGTATTTTTACCAAACTTTAATTTTAATTTGCATTTTATGTTTGGGATTTTCAAAAAAAAATCAGAAAAAGATACTTTACTAAAAAAGTACAACACCTTAACAGAAGAAGCTTATAAGTTATCCCACTCTAACCGATCAGCAAGCGACCAAAAAACTAAAGAAGCCAATGATATTCTAGAAAGAATAAAAATATTGGAGTCGGAAGAAAATAAATAAGTTTTTACCGAGAGTGTTTTAAATTTATAATTCCTTATGAAAGATCGTGAGCTTGCAGAAAGCATACTAAAAGTTACTAGAGAACATCCTGAATATAGCTACAACTACAAGCAAATAGCTGCCGTTTTAGGAGTTAAAGATGCATTTATAAGAAAAAGAATTGTTACCCTTTTGCAACAACTTGCTAAAAATGGAGTTTTAAAGGAAATAGAACGAGGAAAATACCAAATAAAAGAAGGCAATAAAGAACTGGTTGGTCATATACAGACAGTAAGTAAAGGTGGTGGGTATTTTATGTCCCCAAAAATTGAAAAAGATATCTATATACATCCATCCAATCTTAAAAACGCTCTTAATGGAGATAAAGTTCTTATTAAAAGTAGTTTGTATAAAGGGAAAGAAGAAGGAAGAGTTCTTAAAATAATTGAACGCGTAAAAAAAGAATACATTGGTGTTATTGAGATTTCTGAAAAATTTTGCTTTTTCATTCCTGATGATAGAATGGTGAAAACACATTTTTTTATTGAAAAAAAACATATCAATAAAGCAAAAAATGGACAAAAAGTAAAAATTAAATTTCTATCATGGCCTAAAAATGCAAAAAGCCCTCAAGGCGCAGTAACAGAAATTATAGGGAATCCTGGAGAAATAAATGTTGAAATGAATTCTATTCTTTCAGAATTTGGATTTCCAACTAAATTCCCAATTCCTGTAACAAAAGATTTAAACTCTATACCAACCCCAAATTATGATAAAGAAGCTAAGAAGAGAAGAGATTTTAGAAAAGTAACTACTCTAACTATTGACCCTGTTGATGCGAAAGATTTTGATGATGCATTGAGTTTTAAAGAGCTAGATGATGAAATAACTGAAATAGGTGTTCATATTGCGGATGTGGGGCATTTTGTAAAAGAAAAATCTATTATTGACAATGAAGCTTTTCAAAGAGGAAACAGCGTGTATTTGGTAGATAGAGTAATTCCAATGCTCCCTGAAAAACTAAGTAACGTCCTTTGTTCTTTAAGACCAAAAGAAGATAAGTTAACATTTTCAGTAGTATTTAAAATCAATAAAGAGGGGAAGGTTTTAGATACATGGTTTGGCAAAACTGTTATCCATTCTAACCATAGATTCACCTATGAAGAAGTACAAGAAATTATTGAAGGAAAAAAAAATACTTTTTCCAAAGAAATTAATGTTCTTAATACATTGGCTAAAATTATTCGTTCTAAAAGACTGGACAGTGGAGCACTTAATATTGAAAGTTCAGAAGTTAAATTTCAACTTGACGACAAAGGCATACCAATAGGAACTTACATAAAGGTTTCTCAAGAAGCCCACCAGTTGATAGAAGAGTTTATGCTTCTTGCTAATAAACATGTTGCAATAAAAATGGGGAAACCAGCAAAAAATAAACTTGTTTCTCCTTTTATATATAGAGTCCATGATGATCCAAACGAAGAAAAACTCAATGATTTAAAAATATATTTAAAGTCAATGGGGTATGAAATAGTAAGAAAGAAAGATAAACCTATTTCTTTTTCTTTAAATGAAGTGATGCAAAAAGCAAAAAGAAGAAAAGAACTACAGTTAATTTCCCCTATGGTGATTAGATCTATGTCTAAGGCTGTTTACAGCTCTGATAATATAGGACATTATGGTTTGGCATTTCAATATTATACCCATTTTACTTCTCCAATAAGACGATATGCAGATTTAATTGTACACAGAAAATTAATTAGATCTTTAGAAGAAAAAAATGTCCATAGTAAAGACCAGCTAGAACATACGTGTAACCATATTTCTAAAATGGAAAAACAGGCAGTTGATGCAGAAAGAGCCTCGATAAAATATATGCAAGTAGTATTTCTCAAAGAGCGTATAGGACAGCAATTTACTGGTATGATTTCTGGACTTACAGATTGGGGAATTTATGTTGAGCTTCATGAAAATAAGTGTGAGGGAATGATTCCCTTAAACTCCATGAAAGACGATCAGTATTTTTACGATCCTGAGAAAAAAACAACAACAGGCTATAAAACTCGGAAAACCTATAAAATGGGCCAAGAAGTAAAAATAATTGTCAAAAAAGCAGATTTACATAAAAGACAAATAGACTTTAAGATTATCAACTAGTTTTTCATAAATGACTTTGTTAAAATCTCTTGTCCTTGTTTTAAACTTACAGAATAATACCCTTTACTAAGTTTTGAGGTATTTATATTGACAGTATTTGAGTTGACTTTTTTATTGGATAAAACTTGTTTTCCCATAATATCATAAACAGCTAACTCTGAAATTATTTTTGAGCTAGAAACAGTTAAATTGTTATTGGCTGGATTTGGAAAAATAGAGACTTCATTATTGTAAGAAGTATTAATTGCCGTGGTGTTTTCATAGGAAATATTGATATTATCAATATACAAGTCATTCCCTCCTCCGGATTCAAATTCAAATTTGAATCTGAAATTTTGAACGCAGAATGGGCCTATTAAACTAGTTATAGTGGCCTCTCTCCAGTCTCCAAATGAAGGTAAAAAGTTGTTTTGATCTGGAGCTGTAATTAGCTGGCTATACTGTAGAATTTTACGTACTGACCAAGTTTTACCACAATCGTTTGAGGCCAAAACTTTTAGATAATCGTTGTTGGTAGAATTTTTTCTAGCAAAGGCATATTTAAAATTGAAATACGCTTTGGTGGAATCTGATAAATCAAAAGTTTTGCTTTCTAAAACATGTTTGGTTCCTTCGGCAACACCACTATTTTGAACTTTTAAGCAGTAAGATCCATTGTAAGAAACCTCGTCAGTAACAGACCAATTTCCAATATTAGAAATCCATTCTGGAGAATTAAAATTAATAGTTTCAAACCCCTCATAAAAAGGCAATTGTTCTCCATTGTAATCCATTACAATAACTGCATCGTTTTTAAGTTCGGTTAAAAAATTTATACTATCTCCAGAAGAAGTTAATGAAACATCGAATACCCCAGGGGATGGATAAGTAGTATATAGATTTTCTAAATTAGAAACAGCCGGATTTGCACCAGAGAAATCCCAACTCCATGAAATTGGATTGTGGTAAGAATAATCTTGAAAATACAAACTATCTCCAGAGCAAGTAATGTATCTATTGGCGAAAAAATCAGCTTTGCAAAAAGGGGCTGTTGTATCTATGCCAGTTGCTAAATGATTTGCTGCAGTAATTAAATTGGATCTTCCACCAAGGCTTGATGTAACTGCTGTTCTCATTCTTGCTTTTTGACCTAAAGTAAACATCTTTCTACATGGACTGTATTCCATGTGGTTCTCAATATTAGCAACTGACCCACAAGTTGTTTCATTGTAATTACACCACTGAGACCCGATGGTATTTGGTGTGTCTGCTACTCCGTCATCAGAACTACAATTGGAAGCCAACCCTGGTTCATTGGTGCTCCCCCATGTGTGTGGCAGATTTAACCAATGTCCAACTTCATGGACAAATGTTTTACTTCCTGATGGATTTCCAGTTCCAATACTTCCACAATAATCGTGTCTTAACCATATTCCATTATTCATTGTATTTCCAAAAAATGAGGAAGGATAATAAGTATATCCAGCAATACCTGTTCCTACCGAACCACAAACAAAGACATTTAAATACTCATTTCCGGGCCAATTTCCTTGGAATACGTCATTATACATCATTACAGCATCTACTTGATCTGATCCGTTGATATCTCCATTGTTGTAGGAATAAGGAGTTTGAGTCATTGTAACTCCACTAAAACAAGTTCCGTCAGGAGCCTTGGTTGCTAAAACAAACTCTACTTCAATATCTGCAATTAGCGGTTTGAATAATGAGTCAACAGTGGCTGTGTCCGCTCGTAGAGCTCTTAAGTCTCTATTTAGAATTGCAAGAGCATCTAAAACTTGTGACCTGTCAATTTTCTCCACTCCATTATTGTGAACAATATGAAAAACGACTGGTATTTTATACAAAACACCCTTATTTTGAGCACCAGATGAATATTGAGTATTGGAACTAATTCTTTGTTCTTGGTCATATAATCTCTTAAAAGTTGAATCTTTTAATAATTTGGATAATATTATATGCTGGCCACATGAAAAATCTTGCGACTGGGCAGTAAGACTACTATTTTCAGAAAATAAAATTACTAGCACCAATGATAAGTATTGAAATATTTTTTTCATAGACATCTAAAGTTATAAAACTGATTTATAATAATAGCTTATTATTGAAAATAATCAAGCAATCTGAATAAATTCTTCCTCAATTAATGGATCTCCTTGGTATTTTCTAAATAACTGAATTGTGGCAACTACATCTTTTTCACAATAGTGAATAATTCTATCTAAATCTTTATCTTGATAAAAGACTTTGGCTACTTGACTACCATCCATATCGTCTTTTGGGGTTGGTATTTTAAAAATATAAGTCAATAAATCTAAAGAAGTGTAGTTTTTATAATCTCCAAATTTCCATAGCTCCATAGTGTCTAAATGTTTTATTTCCCAAGGTTTTTTCCCAGAAACATTTAACATATAAGGAATTTTTAAATTGTTTATTAAAATCCTTCTACATAAAAAAGGGATGTCAAACTCTTTCCCGTTATGGGCGCAAAACAGGAAATCTGGACTATTGTAATAGCTATTTAAAAGGTCTAAAAATTCTTGAAGAAGAACTATTTCGTCTTCATTTGCTATGCTTTTAATACGAATCTGAGTTTCCCCCTCTTTTTGAAGAACAAACCCAAGAGATATACAAACTACTTTTCCAAATTCAGCGTAAATTCCAGCTTTTTCGTAGACTTCTTCTGCATTTAAATCCTCTCTCTGCTGAATAAATCTTGTTTTTCTGTCCCAAAGTCCTTGCCCTTTTTCATCTAACTCGTTGTAGTCAAAAGTTTGAGGAACTGTTTCAATATCAAAAAAAAGAATCTTGCTATAGTTGATGTTTTTAAGCATTAGTTATTTCTTATCTACCCAATTAATACCAAACAAAATCTTAAAGTTTTTTTTGAATCGAAGCTTTAACTCTTTCATGTCAATTTTTTGATTGATTTCTTTTTGCAAAGAGGTTACAGATTTATCTTCAATTCCACAAGGAACAATATGCTTAAAATAATCTAAATTAGAATTTATATTAAATCCTATTCCATGCATGGTGACCCAGCGACTACATTTAACTCCAATTGCACAAATTTTTCTCGGAGTTTCTTTTTCAGCATCTACCCAAACTCCAGTAAACCCGTCTAATCTTTGTCCAGTAACTCCATAATCCGCGAGTGTTAATATTACAGATTCTTCCAAAAGCCTTAAATATTTATGGATGTCGGAAAAAAAATAATCTAAGTCTAAAATTGGATAAACTACCAATTGTCCTGGACCGTGATAAGTAATATCTCCTCCTCGATTGATTTTATAAAAGGAAATATTCTTTTCTTTTCTTTTCGGACCATCAATTAGAAGATTTTTCAAGTCACCACTTTTTCCCAAAGTATATACATGGGGGTGCTCACAAAAAATTAAATGGTTTTTAGTAGAAACCCTATTTTCAGGAAACTTTCTATTTTTTATTTTCAGCTGTACAGACGCATCAAATAACTTAGTCTGATAATCCCAACACTGCTTGTAGTCTATTAGCCCTAAATCCTCTAATTCAACCTCAGGTTGGTTCATATCTTGGCTAATTCGGCCTTTAAAAAGTTAATTACTTCTACTTCAACATCGTCAACTTTGTAAAGTTCTGCTAAGTAAACAGATATCCAATCTCCTAATAAAATATGGTAAAAAGTTTGAGCAAGGAAAGAATCTCCTTTTGCATTAAATTCTAAAACAGTAGAAGTATGTTTTTTAAAGATGTCTTTGCATATATCAATCCTAACCGAAGAACGTGGATGCTCGTAAGAAGATCTGAAAATTATTACTGCATATTCTTCTTTTCCTCCAGCCCAGCCAACAAGTTCGTTGTGGTTCATTTCTGGGAAAACATGTGCCCATCCCAATGCTTTAGAATTTTCGTTAATCTGCTGTTTGAACCTTACTATTACACCTTCCATTGAGGATTCAGAATAAGTAACAAATGTTTTATTTTGCAACGCTCTGGCTGTTTGTTTTGCAGTAGAAATTATATCCTCAACCTCTTTATCTAAAAGAGCTACTGTTGCTTTGGTCTGTTCTACATAATCGTTGTTGACAAAACCATAATGATTGAAAAGATATAATTGCTGAATAACAGAATATGTAAGCATAGCTCTTGGTGAAAATGCTTTTGGTAAAATTAAAAGGTTATAGTCGTTTTCCTTTGCAATTTCAGCAAGTTTTCCGCCATGAGTGATACAAGCAATTTCAGAATTTGCTTTCTGAGCAACTTTTAATGCTTCGAGGGTTTCCTCTGTATTTCCAGAAAAACTTGAAACAATAACCAATGTATTTTCATTAATAAATTTTGGCATTGTGTAATCGTTGTTGATCACGGCTGGTATTTTGAGTTGATCGGCTACTATTTGAGTAGCAATTTTCCCGCCTATACCAGAGCCACCTAACCCAGTAATTACAATGTTGTTAATTTGGTTTTTAGAGGGCTTTAAATTTGCCTTTTCACCTATTTCTAATGCTTCTGATAATTGTGCTGTAAATTGTTTTACTAGTCTTCTCATTTTTATGTTTTATATAGTTGCTATACACTTTAATTCTATTGCAATTGGTGTTGGTAAAGAGTCAATTGCAACGGTAGTTCTACAAGGTTGATTTTCTTTGAAATATGTGGCGTAAATCTCATTAAATTTTTTGAAATCTCTTTTCATATCTACTAAAAAAACGGTAATATCTACTAATTTTTCCCAAGATGATCCGCTTTCATCTAAAATAGTTTTTACATTTTGAAAAACACTATGACATTGAGCTTCAAAATCAAATGTTTTAAAATTTCCATTGTGATCTAATTCCAGCCCTGGAACAAAAGAATCATTGGCGTCTGAGTTTGCTTTTCTTGGTCCAACGCCAGAAAGAAATAAAAGATTACCTACTTTTCTAGCATGTGGATATAGCCCTACTGGTTTAGGTGCTTTTTTGGAATTTATTTGTGATGAGTCCATAAAATCTTTAATAATTAACTTCGAAATTAGTCATAACTTATACATACATTGGTAGTTTCTGTAAAAAAGTTCAACGCGTAACTTCCTCCCTCTCTGCCAACGCCTGATTCCTTCATTCCTCCAAAGGGAGTTCTTAGGTCTCTAACCAACCAACAGTTTATCCAAACAATTCCTGAATCTAATTCTAATGCCATTCTATTTGCTCTTTTTAAATCTGAAGTCCAAACCATACTGCACAATCCATACTTAGTACTATTTGCCAAGTTTAAAACTTCTTCTTCGCTATCAAATGGCGTTAGAGTTACCACAGGACCAAAAATTTCTTCTTGATTTGTTGAGCAATCGTAGCTAAGCCCTTCAAAAACAGTTGGCTCTAGAAAATATCCTTTAGAGCACCTGCCTTCTGGAATAAATTTATTTCCTCCAGCTAGTAGTATTCCGCCATCTTTTTTAGCATCTTCGATATGGGTTAGAACTTTTTCCATATGTTGCTGTGAAACTAAAGCGCCAATTTTTGAAGATTTTTCTAATGGATCTCCAATTGTTAATCTCTTTATTTTTTCAAGAAATTTTTCTTTGAAAACCTTATAAATTTTTCTCTCTACAAAAATTCTTGAACCACACAGACAAATTTGACCTTGGTTAGAAAATGAACTTAAGACAGCGCTAGAAACAGCTTTTTCTAAATCACAATCTGCGAAAATAATATTTGGGTTTTTACCTCCTAGTTCTAAACTTAGTTTTTTGAACATTGGGGCAGCAACTTGGGCAATTTTTTGCCCTGTTAATGTTCCTCCTGTAAAGGAAATAGCTTTAATATTTGGATGTTTGGTAATCTCATAACCCACTTTTGGTCCCAACCCATGAACAATATTTAAAACTCCTTTGGGTAAGCCAGCATCAATACAAATTTTTGAAAACAAAAAAGCTGTCATTGGAGTAATTTCAGATGGCTTTGCAACCACTGTATTTCCTGTGGCTAAGGCAGGTGCGATTTTCCAAGTAAATAAATAAAGTGGGAGATTCCATGGAGAGATACATCCAACAACTCCAATTGGCTTTCTTAAAGTATAGTTAATAGCCACTTGACTCATTTGATGGCTTTCAGAATTTTCGTGCAGAATGGCACTAGCAAAAAAAGACATATTAGTAGCTGCTCTTGGAATATCTACTTTCTTTGCAAGAGCCAAAGGCTTTCCGTTATCTACAGATTCTGCAAAAGCTAAATCGTCTTGCCTCTCAAGAATCAAATCTGCTATTCTTTGTAAAACAGTAGCTCTTTCCTTTATGGTTGAATTACTCCATATTGGAAATGCATTTTTTGCTGCTATTTGAGCATTCTCTACGTCTTCTTTGGTGGAATCTGGAATTAAACTGTAAACTTCTCCAATAGCTGGGTTGTAGTTGTCCAACCATTGGTTATTCATTGGTTCTACTAGCTCTGCGTTGATATAATTGAATATTTTATCCATACTATTGACAGCGACTATATGCGCGTTGAAATTTAATTTGTTCTGACTCGCTTTTTTCCAATTGATTTAAAATGTCAATATATAAAACATTACAAGAGTCTGTCCAAAAATTAATCTCCACTTCTTCTTGTGCTCTGTGCAATTGAGTATAACAGTTGCATAATTTTTCTGCCATTGGATGTTTTTCCTGACAAGAGAAAAATAAAGTTGAAAATATTATTGTACAAAATAAATGTCTCATGCAATCCAAAATTAGTTATAAAATTCAGGTTTATACTTAATAATTGTAATCAAATTAGAAACTAAGTCTTGGGATAAAATTGTTTTTAAAATTAAAGTAGAGGGATCGTATAAAAGTTCTTTATGAATTACTCGTACATTGTCTTTGTATTCGTCCATGAAAGTGACGTTGCCCCATTCATCATAATCGTACCTAAGTTCCTTTATTGGAGTTTCATTTTCGTTATTAAAATATTGAATAGATTTTAAAAATCCTCTGTCATTATAAGTATATTTTTCATACTTAGTACTATTAGATATTAATAGTCTAGTATGAATTTTGAATAAGTAATTAAAACTATCGTAATAGTAAATTTGTCGTTGGTAAGGTCTGCCATTACTATTTAAGGTGGTCACCTCAATGATAGAATCTTTGTTTTCATAAAGGTAACTTTCTTGAAAAATTACATACTTCTCTTCTAACTTAAAATTCATTTTACTTTTAGAAGCATTTTTTTCTCTTGAGTATGTCTTATTAATTAATTTTCCTAGATCATTGTATTTTTTACTGTAAGAATAAAAACCATAAGAGTCACTAACCCTAAAAATAGTGTTCTCATTTTTTAGATTGTATTCATAAAATGTAAATGTTGTATCCGGTTTGTTTTTAGTTTTTGAAGACAAATAATGAATAGTTAAATTTCCCTTTTCGTTAAAAATATAGGCCTCTTTTTTACCAGAGCTTTTTATAGCCCCAAGTTCTTTTTTAGAAGAAATTGTTCCAGTTATAGACTTTAATTTAACGGATCTAATATATTTTTCATTAAAAAAAGGAGTCTCGGTAAAAATTTGACCTGACTCATTGTTGATCATTTGAGCAAATAACTGATTAATAGAAAGACAAAATAACAACAAAATAACTCTGTTCATATTTCTAAATTTAAAGCTTGTTTAGTTGTTAAAACAGCAGGTAGACAAAATTTGTCATTGCAAATAAATATATTTTTTTTGTTGGGGTTGTACTTTTCTTTGAAAATTGGCAAATCTGATTGTTTTTCTAATAAATATATATCTTCAAAAAATTCTTTTTCAGAATAAAATTCTAGCAACTCCTGTACGGAAAACCCAACCATAACGTATTGTTTTTTAGGGCTATTAACTTTCATAGATAAAAGCATCCAATTGGTGAAATTAGAGGGGGAACTTTCCGCATTTAATGCCACTGCTGAGAGCATTTTATTACAAATCTTTAAAAAATATTTATCGTAAGTAACTTTATAAATCTCATATAAATTACTAGCCATTACTGAATTACTGGATGGGATAACCTGATCCTCTAACTCAAAAACATCTTTAAAAAGCTTTTGTTCATTGGAAAGTCTAAAAAGATTTTTTTCTTTTTGCCAAAAATTAGAAATTGCAGCTTGTGTAAAACCAATACTTTTTTCTAGCCAATAGCTGGAATTTTTAATTTTTCCCATTTTAATGGCTGCTGAAATTAACCAAGCATAATCTTCTAGTGTTCCCTTTATTAGATTATTTGTATAAACCAATCTATTACATTGGTGTTTTTTATTGGTGAATTTTTTAAAAATTAGTTTAAGAAACATTTCTGCTTTATCTAAATATTCTTTCTTACGGTAGGCAATTGATGCGTCTAATAGCCCATTTACCATCATGCAATTCCAGCTGCAAATGGCCTTGTTGTCAATAGCTGGAAAGCTTTTATTTTTTCGTATATTTTTTAATTTAAAAATAATTTTTTTGGCTTTATCACTATTGTCATAGGTTGTTCTATGCATGTGCCAATTGTTTTCCCAAAGCATCCTGTGGGTCATATTGAAGTAAGATTTACAATAGTTTTGTTCTTGCTCATTTAAATTCTCGTTTATTTCAGATTTTTTAAAAACATAGTAAGCTCCCTCTCCATCTTTATTATCTGCATCAACAGAAGCAGGAAAAAGTTGATGATTTTTTTCACTTAGTTCCAGCCAATAATCAATAGTTTGTTGGACTAAAAATTCATTTTTGGTACTTTTATTTAAAAAATCAAAAATGGAGAAGACACTTATCAACTGAGCGTTGTCGTAAAGCATTTTTTCAAAATGTGGAATATTCCAATACTCATCTACACAGTATCTAAAAAACCCGCCTTCTAAATGGTCAAACAATCCTCTTTGAGAAATTTTATCAAGAGTTAGATTGGTAAATAAATCCCAATCTTTTGATTTTCCTGCCAACATTGAATAATTTAAAACTGTTGGTAATGGAAATTTTTGATTAGAATTAATCCCACCATTTTTAATATCCAAAAAATAACTCCATTCGCTAAAGTCATTGGAAAAATTAAACTGTGCTTTTTTATTTGTTCCTGAGGATTCTTCAAGATGCTGGTAATACTTTTGAGTAAAGTCTAAAAGAGTCTCTGGATGGTCATTATGCAAAACTTTGAACCTATTGATTAATTGCATCCATTGTTTTGTTTGGAAATAGGTTCCAGCATAAAGCGGAGTTGTGTCTGGCATTAAAATACAATTTAGAGGCCATCCTCCATTTCCTTTAGTCTCCATTATAAAATCCATATAAGCATTATCTACTTCGGGGTGTTCTTCCCTATCTACTTTAATAGATATAAAGTTTTGGTTCATAAAACTTGCAATTGGCTGATTGCTAAATGTTTCTTTCTCCATAACATGACACCAATGACATGCGGAATAACCAATACTTAAGACAATTAACTTGTTTTCCAATAAGGCAGTGTCTAGGGTTTTCTCCGACCACGTTTTCCAGTGAATTGGATTTTGAGCATGGTGTTTTAAATAAGCGCTATTTGAGCTCTTTAATTCATTCATTGTTGTAATTATCTAATAGCTCTTTTAAATCCGATAAAATCTGACTTTTTAGATGTTTAGGAGAAATAATTTTACAATCTTTTCCAAAACCCATAAGCAACATTTTAAGCTCGTAAGTAATTAATAAATGGAAGGAAAAAAGATGGTTTCCATTAGACTTTATTTCCCTTATTTCTTGGGATTGATGAATAGGCTGAGATTCTAAATATTTGGATAGTATTGGCTTGGTTTCAATCACTATTTCGCTAGGGAGTTCATTAAAAACAGTAATACCAATAGAATGCTTAAAATAATTATCCGGTGAGAATTTTGTATCCACGGAAAACTTCTGCTCAAGGACTATTGGGTCGTAAATTCTGTCTAATGCAAAAGTTATGACTTTATTTTTAAGCTCGCTTTTCCCAGTTAAATACCACCTATTTCTATACTCTTTTAATAAATATGGGTGAACTCTTCTCACTGTTTTTTCATTCTTCGAGTAGTTAAAATAATTGAACTGTAGAGTTTTTTTATTTTTTATTGCTTCTAAAAAAAGCTCTAAATTTTCATTCCCTCTTACAGTAGGTAGAGTTTCAAATTGAATAACTTCTTCTTCTTGAGAATTACTGTTTGAAGAGCTAATAGCACGGTCTAATATTTTTTGAATTGCGAATTCATATTGACTAAAAAGACTCGTGTTTTTAAATTGGTGAAGTATGGTGGAAGCTGCTTTTATTGCGTTTACATCTTTTTCTGTAAGTGGGACATCGTCCATAGAAAAATCTTTTTCTGTATAAAAATATCCTTTGTCTTTTTTACTGTAAGCAATTGGTGCGTCGTGTTCCATTCGCATAGCAAACAAGTCTTTTTCTATGGTAGAGTCGCAAATGTGAGTTCCATCACTACTGCCGAAAATTTCATCTTCGCAAAGTTGTCTCAAATCTTTTTTACTTGGATAAGGGATATACTCATTCCGAATAGCTCTATCTATAATTCGGTACCTTAATAATGCGTTTTTAATTGCTGGCATAACATCAAAATTGGAAATATATAAATGGTTGTAAGCTTGTAGAGGCAATTTGATACATGAAAAATACTGCAACAAAACAAACCACTAACTGTACTAAAACTGGAGAGTTTGAAAATTTATCTCTATACCAAAATTTCCAGTCTTCTGGGATAAAATGAATTAAAAATCCCAATATTATCACTAAGAAAACATTGGTGTAAACTACCAAAACCTCAGAAATTAAACTCCATTTAAAATTAAAAATTAGCTGCTTTAGAATCTCATTAGCGGTAAACCATTCTGAAATTATATTGTGGCCTTCATCCATTTGATCCCAAGAGTTGTTGGAACCTGTTCTAAACCAAATTCTAGTAAATGTCACAAAATTGAAAGTAATTATTACTCCCAAAA
>JADHMB010000044.1 GCA_016780365.1 Flavobacteriales bacterium | reverse complement strand
TCATTTTACTTAACTAGCGGTTCTGGAGCTTGGAGCGGTGTATATGTTTATTCTAACGATTACTTACTATACGAGGGAGATTCTGTTGTTTTAGATGCTGAAGTAGATGAGTATTATGAACTAACAGAACTTAAAAATGTAACTAACCTTCAAGTAATAAGTTCAGGAAATATTTTTTCTCCAAATTACTGCAACACTGCAGCAGCAAATTCAGAAGAGTTTGAAGGTTGTTTCGTAGAAGTTTCTAATGCAATATGCAACAATGATAATGCAGGCTTTGGGGAATGGATAGTTAATGACGGTTCTGGAGATTTAATAATTGATGATTTATTTTATGCATTTACTCCCATATTAAATCAAAGCTATACTGTAAGTGGTGTAGTAACCTTTAGTTATGGTGCCTTTAAATTACTTCCAAGAAATGGATCTGATGTTGCGGGTTTTATTTCTGTAAATGAAACTACTGAAAATGTCTTCTACATGTATCCTAACCCTCTTAATCAAAGTAATTTAAATATTACTCTTCAAAATAATAGCAATGTAAGCCTATTTAATTCCTCTGGTCAATTAATAAAAACTTATCAATTAAAATCTGGTAATAACTCTGTGAATTTAGACTTCTTAAAGAAGGGATTATATATGATTAAATGTAATTCAAGGACTTACACTATAGCTAAAACTTAACATTGCATAAATTATTTGTATTTAGTTTATTCTTGTTTTTAGGAAGCTTTACTATAGCCCAAAATGCTTCTTTAACAGGTTTTATTGTTGATTCTGAAGATGATGAACCATTAATTGGTGCATCTGTAAAAGTCATTGGTCAAAATATTGGAAGTGTTACTGATTTAAACGGAAAATTTAAAATCATTAATTTATCGGAAGGTGAATATTCTGTTTCAATAAGCTATGTTGGTTATATAGACAAAGAACTCAAGATTAATATTAAAAGGGGAATTAATAGTGTCAATACCATTAGATTAAAGACCTCCAATCTTGACTTAAAGGAATTAGAAGTAATAGCCGATATAGTTAAAGAAAGAGTAACTCCAGTTGCAGCAACTACCATTTCTGCAAAATACATTCAAGAAAACTTAGGAAATCAGGAATTCCCTGAAATACTTAGAAATACACCATCTGTATATGTAACCAAAGAGGGTGGAGGGTTTGGTGACTCAAGAATTAATGTCCGTGGGTTTGAACAAAATAATATTGCCGTAATGGTAAATGGAGTTCCAGTAAACGATATGGAGTCTGGTTGGGTTTATTGGTCAAATTGGTCAGGACTAGCAGATGTTACCAATAAAATGCAAATTCAGAGGGGTTTGGGAGCATCTAAACTTGCAATTCCTGCAGTGGGAGGAACTATTAATATACTCACCAATGCGGCTGAATTTAAAAAAGGTGGTAATGTAAGTTCTTCCATTGGAAATGATGGCTATACAAAATATGTGGCTTCTTTATCCTCAGGACTTAGCGAAAAAGGATTTGCCGCCACTATGCAACTTACTTATAACAAAGGGAATGGATATATCCAAGGAACTGACTTTAAAGCTTATTCTTATTTTCTTTCCTCTACATACAATATAAATAAGAAACATAGAGTTTCTGCAACAATAATTGGAGCACCACAAGTACATAATAGAAGAACTATTCATAATTTTTACGATTCTGTGAGTTTAGCAACCTTTAGATGTCCTGAAAATGACTCGTTAGATGAAATATCTAAAGGGATAAAATTCAATCCAGGTTGGGGAATGTTAAACGGAGAAGTTTTTTCTTGGAGAAAGAACTTTTACCATAAACCAAAAGCTTTTATTAACCATTACTGGAATTTTTCAGAGTATACCAAATTAAAGACTGCTGCATATTTTTCTTTAGGCAATGGAGGTGGAACATCTGCTAGAGGAAGGGGATTACAAAATGATAATATTGAAGGATTTAGTGGATATGATTCATTTCAAGGTTTTGGAGTTGGTATTCATGACTCATCAGGACAAGTAATGTTTGATAGTATTATTGCCTATAATAATGGAGAATATGTAGCTGCTTTTGGTGGATATAATGAACAAGCAGATACTGTAAGAGATTATCCTGGTGGAAATTCTTTATTGGGAGATGGTTGGATTAGATCTGCATCAATGAATAGACACATTTGGTATGGAATTATTTCCACATTTGAGCATAATTTTAATGAAAACTTAAGCTTTGTTGCAGGTGTTGATGCTAGATATTATGTTGGACAACATTATAGAAAAGTAGAAAATCTACTTGGAAATAATACTTATCTATCTTCAAAAGATCTCAATAATCCAGAAAATTTCATTGATTATGAAACAGGCTCATCGTTTGGTTCTTTTTCTGAGAACTCGCATTTGAGCAATAATACCATTCAATACCACAACGATGGAATTGTTAAATGGCTTGGTGGATTTACTCAAATAGAATATTCTTCGGAAAAATTTTCTGTTTTTTCTTCACTTTCTTTATCTAATCAAGGCTTTAAAAGAGTAGATCATTTTAATTATTTAGACGATGATACTTTGCAGACTACCAACTGGCAAATTTTTAACGGAGGAACTTTAAAGGCGGGTTTAAATTACAATCTTTCTAAAAATAGTAGGTTATTTGTCAACGCTGGTTATTTTTCAAAACAACCTATTTTTAACACTATTTTTTTAAGGTATAGAAACATAATAAACGAAACTGCAAAAAACCAAACTGTTGAAGCATACGAGATTGGATATAGTTTTTTCAAAGGAGATTTTGATTTGGATATAAACGCTTATTATACAGAATGGGCCAATAGACAATTTACTAGAAATATGTTTTTAGACAATCAAGATGTTCTTTACGTTTTTGACAATATTTCTCAAACTCACCAAGGAGTTGAAATGGAATTTAATTTAAAACTTTCAAAGAAATATTCTCTTACGGGGATGGTTTCTATTGGAGATTGGATATATACTTCCAATTTTAATGCAACTGGAACTGTTTTAGATTTATACGGAAATCCTACAGAAGACGTTCAAGATTCTGTTTTAATCCTATATGGAAATGGATTAAAGGTGGGAGATGCAGCACAACATACATATAGTCTTACCTTTAAATATAAACCTGTAAGAGGGTTGTCAATTAATGCAACCTATTATGTTGCAGATCAATTGTATGCACCATATAATATATTTGAAGATCAATTTTATCAAGAAGGTGGTCAAGTAACCAAACTACCTATTTATGGTATTGCTAGACTTGGTGTTTTTTACAGAAAGAAAATTGATGATAAAACTGTTTCTTTAAGATTAAATATTAATAATTTATTAAATACATTATATATTGCAGAACTGAATACCAATTCACTAAATTCCGATGGAGAATTATATACTCCTGATCAAGTAGAATTTTATACAAAAAATAAAGGATACTATGGGTTTGGAAGAACCTGGAATTTTGGTATTAAACTTAGTTTTTAAAATCTTATCCTATTGTTTAGAATCGCCTCTATATTATTACTGTTTAGTTCAATTCTATATTCTTATTCTCAAAATGCCAGTTACCAAGTAAATGGAAATGCATCGTCAACTAATATTACAGACAGAAATGGAACTGTAAGTTGTAAATGTTTTGAGCTGACTCCTAATTATTTTATAAGTCCAAGTGGAGGTGTTGGATCTGTATGGAATAAAAATAAAATAGACCTAAATAATAGTTTTGTTTTAGAATTCGATGTCTATCTCGGTTCTAGTGATGGTGGAGCTGACGGAATAGCGTTTGGATTGCAACAGTCAAGTTCTTCTGTGGGAGTTGCTGGAAATGGTATGGGATTGGGAACAATAAATCCATCACTTGGAGTTTACTTAGATACTTATCAAAATTCAGATTTAAATGATCCTGCTGGTGATCATATATCTATTCAAAAAAACGGGGATGTTACCCACAACAGTTCTAATGAATTAGCTGGACCAATGACAGTATCTAATCTTGAAGACAATTCGTTCAAAAGATTTAAAATAGAGTGGAATTCTACGACACAAGTTTTCAATGTCTATTTGGTAAATATGATTACACCAATTTTATCTCATACAGGAGATATAATTAACAATATATTTTCTGGAGACCCGCTAGTCTATTGGGGTTTTACTGGAGCAACAGGTGGAAGTTTTAACCAACAAAAATTTTGTACCAATACCGATTTAGAATCTCCAGAATTCTCTAGCTGTCCAACAGATATTACAATATCATTAGATGGTAATAATTGTAGTTCTATTTATACTTTCACAATTCCTACTGCAATAGATAATTGTGGTTCTACCAATACAGTTCAAACATCTGGTCTTCCTAGTGGTAGTTTGTTTCCAATAGGTGTTACTAGCAATACTTGGGTAAGTACAGATTTGGCTGGAAATACTGCTACATGTTCTTTTGATGTTACTGTTAGTGGTATTGATAGTGATGGCGATAATATTACTGACCTTTGTGATATAGATGATGATAATGATGGGATTCTGGATAGTGAAGAATGTACTATTGTGGATATTACACCAATTTCTGGAACTACTACAGACTCTCAAGTCTCAGGACTTGCCAATTCATATAATGGTTCTTCAGCAGGAACTCCCTTTTCTAAAAATAATTTTACTGAAACCCCAATCAGTGATATCAAATATTTTTTTGCAAACCAACCTAATATTGTAAGTAGTTTTCTTATTTATAATAATGCAGGAGGTGATTTGACAGATGGACAAAGTATAGGAAATATTGGTACAATTAATGTATATTCTCAATCAGGATCAATTCTGTTAACAGTTTTAAATGTAGATATTCCTGAAGGAGTTGCAGGAAATCCATTTGTCTTAAATCTTGGAAGTGATTTAATAGACGTAGGAAGAATAGACTTATTTTCTATTAATCCTCAACCAGGTGGATTATCTGGAATAGCTTGGAGGGAGGTTTCATTAAGAGGTTGTTATAGAGATTCTGATAATGATGGTATTCAGGATAAAAACGACTTGGATAGCGATAATGACGGAATATACGATATAACAGAGGGAGGTGATGGAGCAGCAGACATAAATAACGATGGTAGAATAGATATTAACGATTCGGGGTTTATAGATTCTGACAACAATGGAATGGATGACAATGCAGAACTTACTTCAGAATTAGATAGTGATAATGACAATACTAAAGATTTTTTAGATTTAGATAGCGATAACGATGGATGTTACGATGTAATTGAAGCAGGATATACAGACAGTAACTTAGATGGAATATTGGGACCAGCAACTACAACTTTTGACGC
Organism: Flavobacteriales bacterium; assembly: GCA_016780365.1. GTDB lineage: Bacteria > Bacteroidota > Bacteroidia > Flavobacteriales_D > Parvicellaceae > MED-G20. Next base: position 10,290 of record JADHMB010000044.1, on the reverse strand, counting down.
AGATGGAAAAGTTACTAGTGGAATAGATGGTTATACACCACCTTTAGATACAGATGCCAACAGTATTTATGACTTTACAGAAGTTGGACCTAGTCAAGTATCCAATGAAACAACAACTGCATGTGTTTCCTATTTTTGGAATGGGGTAACTTATAGTAATTCCGGAACTTATACATTTTCATCTACCAATATTAAAGGGTGTGATAGTATTGCAACATTAAATTTAACAATTATCAGTCCAGTAACTGGAGATACCAATGCCTTAGTTTGTGATAGCTTACTTTGGTATGGAACATGGTACAATTCAACTGGAGCTTATACTCATATTTTAACGGCAGCAAATGGATGTGACAGTGTCGTTACTTTAAATTTGGATGTAAACGATTATATTGATCCAAGTATAACTTGTCCAAACAATCAAACAGACTTTTACAATAGTAGCTGTGGTTTTTCTCTTTTAGATTACACTTCATTGGCTATAGTAGCTGATAATTGTAACTATCCTCTTTCAATAACACAACTTCCTAGTCCTGGATCAAATGTTAGCAATAATACTGCTATTACTTTAACAGTTACAGATAACTATAACAATAGCTCCTCATGTCCATTTAGTTTAACCTTAAGTGATTCTATATCCCCTTCAATTATTTGCCCTTCAGATACAGTCCAATATTACACCAATAATTGTGGTTATACCATTCCCAATTATACATCCTTATTAACTGTAACAGATAATTGTGATCTAACACCAACTATTACTCAATCGCCTCCAACCGGAGCATTAGTTAGTTCTGATACTGTTATTACCTTAACCGCAACAGACGATTCAGGTAATTCTTCCAATTGTTCCTACAACCTTACATTATTAGACACTATAAAACCAATAATAAATTGTTTTGGAGATACTTCTGAGTATTACGACAACAATTGCTTATTTACTTTAGGCGATTATACTAACAGAGTAGTTATAAATGATAATTGTGATGCTAATCCAACAGTCACTCAATCTCCTGCAATTGGATCTATAATTAGTACAGATACAACAATAACTCTATTTGTAACAGATGCTTCTAATAATATTTCCTCTTGTAATTTTAATCTTATTTTATTAGACTCTATAAATCCTACCATCGCTTGTTTTGGGGATACTTCAGACTATTACGATAACAATTGCTTGTTTTCTGTTATTGATTATAAAAGTAGGGTAGTTGTTTTTGATAATTGTGACACTAGCTTTACTATTTCTCAGTCTCCTACAGTGGGATCCATTGTAAATGCTGATACAGTAATAACTCTTACTGTTACAGATTTATCTGGGAATAGTAGTAGTTGTAGTTTTAATTTAAACCTTTTAGATACTATAAATCCAGTAATATCCTGTCTTGGTGATACATTAGATTATTTCAATGGTAACTGTTTATTTGTACTTGGAGATTATTCCAATAGAGTTTTAATAAATGATAATTGTGATAATAACCCAACTATTGTTCAGGCACCATCTCCAGGTGTTTTCCTAATTTCAGATACAATTATTACACTAACTGTCACAGATTTATCTAACAATTCTTCTTCTTGTAGTTTTACACTTAATCTATTTGACTCCATTCAACCAGTTCTTACATGTCCTTTAGATGTAACTGATTATTACGATTCTAATTGTGAATTTATTATTCCTGATTATATACCTTCAACAACTTCGTCAGATAATTGTGATGGTAATCCAATCTTGACTCAATCACCAGTTTCAGGAACTGTTATTTATAACGATACAGTTATTACAATAACTTCTTCCGACAATAGTGGTAATTTTAATATGTGTTCTTTTAATTTAACAATTTTAGATAGCATAAATCCAACAGTTAATTGCATTCCATCACAAACATTATATTTAGATACTGCTTGTAACTATCTATTGCCAAACTATATAGACTCTATCTCAACTTCGGATAATTGTGATACAAACTTAGTAATAACTCAATTTCCTGTTGCTGGTTCTATTATAAACTCTGATACAATTGTTATAATATCTATTTTCGATAGTTCCGGAAATAATACCACTTGTGAAATTCCTATTTTTCTTTTAGATACAATTAACCCAGTTATAAGTTGTCCAAATAATACTGTTATAGATAACGATCCATTACAATGTGGTGCAATTTTTTCTTACTCAACACCCTTAGGAATTGATAATTGTTTAAGCACAACAACTTTAACTTCAGGCTTACCAGATAGTTCTTTTTTTCCTGTAGGTGTAACTACCAATGTATATAGAGTAACAGATACAGCAGGAAATTTTTCTACTTGTAGTTTTTATGTTTTGGTAAATGATGTTGAATTACCAACCATAACTTGTCCTAGTGATACTATTGAACCTTATGACCAAAACTGTGAGTTTATAGTTCCTGATTATGCTAACTTATTAATATTTGCAGATAATTGTGGAATTGAAATTATCGATCAAATACCAGCAGTAGGTACAATAGTTGATTATGATTTTAATACCTTTTTTACAATTACAGATTCATCTGGGAATTCCAATGCATGTAGCTATAATGTTTCTCTATATGATTTAGATGTTCCTGAAATAATATGTCCAAGCGATCAAGATTTAATGTTGGATGAAAACTGTGTTGTATTAATACCAGATTTTTCCAACGATTTACAAGTTGGGGCATTATGCTCAAGCTCAAAAACAATCTATCAATCTCCGAGTGCTGATACCTTGATAGATTTTATTGGAGTTCAAAATATTACATTTAATGTATTTGATACTCTTGGAAATGTAGAAACTTGCAGTTTTAATTTAAATATTATAAATAATGACATCAATAATTGTTATCAGTTATTTATTCCTACAGTTTTTTCGCCTGATGGTGATGGTATAAACGATATATTCCAAGCCTATGGTTTAGATAAAGTAGGATTAGAAATAGAAATCTATAATAGGTGGGGACAAATGGTTCACAAAACTGATTTAAATAGCCTTAATTGGGATGGAACTTTTATGGGTGAAAAACTTCCTAACGAGACTTACGTATATAGAGTTTTCTTTCAAGATGGCAGTCTAAAAATAGACGGTACTATTTCTATAGTTAGATAATAAAATAAATTTTCTATTTCTATAAGATTATTTAGAATCAAATTTAGAAAACACTTTTAATAAAGCTTACCTTATATAGTTTATATTTTTATATAAATTAATTATAGAATTCTATACAATTATAACAAGAAAAAATATCAGTTTTAATTGGTAATTTCAAATTAATAAATTAAAAGTTAAAAAATTAAGCAAAAAAAAAGCCCTCCGAAGAGAGCTTTAATTCTTTTTTAAGGAAATATTATTTAATTCTTCTTTCTGCGTTTCTTACACCTGCAGCATAACCACATTTGTAACCTTCACAATCTCCTTGTGCAACACAGTTAGGAACATCAGCAGAAGAAATTTTTTCTCCAGTAGCTTTAGAAAAAGCTTTAATGTATCCTTCTTTCCAACCTTTACAGTAATCAGCATCTGGTTTTTTAGAATTAATTTCAGTATTCATTCCAGATTCTGAAACTTCACCTTTTTCACCTTTAGTAGAAGTTCTATTATTAGTAGCTTTTTCAGCTTTTGATGTATTCACAGCAGAAGAAGATGCAGCTCTATTATTAGTAGCCTTTTCAGCTTTTGATGTATTTACAGCAGATGAAGAAGCAGCTCTGTTATTAGTAACTTTTTCAGCTTTTGATGTATTTACAGCAGATGAAGAAGCAGCTCTATTATTAGAAACTTTTTCAGCTTTTGATGTATTCACAGCAGAAGAAGATGCAGCTCTATTATTAGAAACTTTTTCAGCTTTTGATGTATTCACAGCAGAAGAAGCAGCAGCTCTATTGTTAGTAGCTTTTTCTGGTCTAGCTGTATTTACATTTGAAGAAGCAGCAGCTCTATTTGAAGAAGGACCTACTGGCTTAGCACCTTTAACAGGGCTTACTTTAGATACAACTGGAGCTGGTTTAGTAGATGTTTTTCCAACTGGTTTAACATTTGGTTTAACATTTGGCTTCATATTAGGCTTGGCTTCGTTTGAAGAAACTGAAGTTGGTGCCTTAGAAGACATAGGAGTTTTTTTACTTGGCTTACCTTCCTGTGCAAAAGTAGCAGAGAATGCAAATAAAATCGATGTAGCAATTATTAATTTTTTCATTTTGTTTTGTTTTTTAAATCTTATGCAATTTACTTAAAAAGTGATATGTTTCTTTGTGTGAAGTTGCATTTTTGACAAAAGCATTAATATTAATGACGAAATCACTAAATTGTATTATGAATTTTTAAATTTGTATAGATTAAACTCAAATTATATATAAATTATACCTAAAATGATGCAATTTGAATTAAAAAACCTAGTTTTTTTTATATCATTTAATTTGTTTTTTATTGTTTCACTAGCTCAAAATAGCCAAGAAAACATAGATTATATGGAGCAAAAGGAAATTGAGCTTACTAATGATTCTAGTTATTGGGACAATCATTCTGTTTTTTACTTTGGGTTTAATAGACTAAGACTTTATAATTGGGCTGCGGGTGGAATGAATTATTCTGAAGTACATGGTTTAGCAAATTTGAGATTCGACTATCGACACAATAAATTCCACTGGAATAATTTTATAAACGTTCAATTTGGAGTTATTAAATCCAGCTATGGAAACGATGGTCTTTGGCTTAAAAACGATGACGTAATTGAATTAAGGTCTAAATTTTCTAGGAGAACCTATCATTTGTGGGATTATTCTTTTCTTATTGATGTTAGAACACAGTTCACCTATGGATATTATACAGAAATTGATAGAGCAAATAATAACTATATGGACAATTTCCTATCTCCTATATATCCAATAGCAGGTTTAGGGTTGGATTACCACGCTAGTAACCATTTAACTGTGGATGTATCTCCATTTACTGTTAAATCTACCATTGTAAAAGACGATTCGCTTTCTAAAATTGGTGTTTTTGGCCTACAACCTGGAGAAAATTTCAGAACGGAAGCGGGGTTATATCTTAATCTTCTATATACCCATGATAGTATATTCAATATTAAAAATTTACATTTTATGTCAGATATTACTCTTTTTGGCAATTATTTAGAAAGTTCTGGCAATATAGATTTAGTGGCTGAATTTATAACCTCTTACCATTTTAATAACTTTTTTAAAAATAAAGAAAGTGGTTTTAGTTTAACTTTTCAGGGTTGGTTAATTTATGACCACGATGTTAAAATCCCACAATACAATAAAAACGGAATAGATCCAGTATACCTAACTAGACCTGAAGGGCAATTAGATCCTGTAACTGGAGATAATCATTACTTTTTTGACTATACTGATGCTAATGCGCTTAATTATAACATTGGCTATGTTGAAAATGGAATTGAAGACGGATTTTTTGAACCTGATCAAGGGGACTACAAAGGTTATAAAGTAATTAAAACAGGTGCGGCCCTACAATTTATGGAATATTGGATGTTGGGGATTTCGTTTACTTTTTAAATCAAATCTTTACTTTCCTAGGATATTTCCTGCCATTCAAAAATTTACCAATAAAAGTATTTCTTACAAAGTAGTGGTAAGTACTAAAACAAATAATAGTAGTTATAATTGTGACTATTAAGAATTTAAAGGTGGAAGGAATATTCCAGGTAACAATAAAACAAGGTATTAAATAACAAAATTCCATATGGGTAAGATATATCCAATAAGAAGAGTCTGAAATATATTTCGCTCTTGACGAAAAATTACTAAAATATCTAATAAATATTCCGGTGATACCAAAAATAAGTAACCAAGTAATTACAGACTTTAAAATAACCATTTGAAAATAATTTAATATAATAGTATTAAAGAATAAAAAAGTAAATAGTAAAGAGCCTGAAAGAAGATATATCCAATCAAAACTTTTAAAAGAATCCAATAGTTTTTTTGATCTAAATAATAACCAACCAACAGCATAAAAAGAACTGTAGTATAATATGATTAAAGGATTGGGTAGAAGAGTTATTCTCGGCTCAGATGGAAAAGAATTAGGCATGAAAAAATTGGACAAATAGGAGGGCATTAAATCTCCAAGAATATTCATTATAGAATATATAGAAAAAGTGAAAAAAGAAAAAACAACAAGTTTTAAAATTGGATATTTTAAAACCTTCCTTAAATATTTATCAAAATATTTTCCTATGCTTAAAAATTTGGATAAAAAGATAACCAATCCAGTAAATAGAAATGTTATTATAATCAGGTAATATAAAAACCAAAAATGCCCAATAAATGGTTTTAATGTAGGAAAGGATAAATTATCGGAGAGAAAATTAAGTTTTATAATAGAATATTCTTTCGTGAGTTTAAAAAAAGGACCAAGGAGAGTTTCAAAAACTAAAAATGGAAACAGAATTCTTGAAATTCTATTTTTAACCATTTGCCGAGGTGATTTTTCGTAATAAAGTAAGGATGCAAAAAAACCAGCTACTAAAAAAAATACTTGTATTCGAAAAGAATGAATGAATTCTACAATGAATCCATTAGAAATATGGCTATTAAGTGGATCTTTTAGTTGAAAAATACCTAATCTGGTATCCATATCTAATGGAGAATAGGTTACAGCAGAATGTAAAACTATTCCAAGTATCATCATTACTGCTCTTAGAGAATCTAAGGAATGAATTCTTTTATTGTTTTGTAATTTACTTAAACCCAATCTATTGAGACTTCAAATGTATATACCTTATATATTTATATAAACTAAAACATTTCAAAGTATGTAAATTAAAATGAATTGAGGAAAATGTTTAGCAATTAGTTTTTAAATAAAATCAAAAAAGAATGTTTGTAAATAATTATAATTTCTACTTTATAAAAAATCTAATAAAAGTTTAATTAAATATTTCATAATTTATAAGCTATTGTAATTTTAAGTAGTTAGTTTGCTTAAAGATTAAACTTGCATGAAAAAAACCTATGTTAAAGCAAAAGAGGAAAAAACTCGTTTGCATCCAAGAAATAAGAACAGAAATAGGTACGACCTATCTGCATTAGTTACACTAAATCCTGAATTAAAAAAATATATTATTCCAAATAAATATGGAGGCATGTCAATAGAGTTTTCTAACCCAATTGCAGTTAGAATACTAAACAAGTCTTTATTAAACCATTATTATGGAATTAAAAACTGGGATTTTCCTGAAGATAATCTATGTCCTCCAATTCCAGGAAGAGCAGACTATATTCATCATATTGCAGATTTATTAGCTGAAAATAATTTTGGTAAGATTCCTAAAGGAGATAAGATAACTTGTTTAGATATTGGAATGGGAGCGAGTTGTATTTATCCAATTATTGGAAATACAGAGTACAATTGGAAATTTATTGCATCAGATATTGATCTAAAGTCGATTAACTCTGCAAGAAAAATAATTGAATCAAATGATATTATTAAAAGTAAAATAGAGTGTAGGCTTCAAAAGAATAAAAATTCAATCTTTAAAAATATAGTCAAAAAGGAAGATAAAATTGATCTAATTATATGCAACCCACCATTCCATTCTTCAAAAGAAGATGCCCAGAAATCTACCTTAAGAAAATTAAGAAATTTATCTGATAAGAAAGTGAAAAAAAACCATGTTAAGTTTGCAGGGGCAAATAATGAAATAATTTTTGAGGGAGGTGAAATTAAATTTATTGAAAACATTGTAAATGAAAGCAAGTTATATTCTAATAACTGTTATTGGTTTTCTACTTTGGTTTCTAAACAATCTAACTTAAAAAAAACTTATAAATTGATTGATAGAAATGGAGCATATTTTGTAAAAACAATCCCAATGGGAACAGGAAATAAATCTAGTAGAATTGTTGCTTGGACTTATTTATCCAAAGAAGCTCAAAATAAATGGAGAGACGAAAGGTGGCAATAAATTTTGTTTAGATATAATGTCAATTATTTCTCGTAAATTAAAAAAAATGATAAAAAACTTATTTATAATTCCTTTGTTCTTATTAGTTTCTAGCCCTTTAAAAGCTACTGTTCATGAAATACTTGTATGGGATGGGTATATGCAATTTTTGCCAAGCAATTTAACATCTGTACAACTCGGAGACACTATTGAGTGGCATCCACTGGATATTCCAACAATGGTACATACAATAACGTCAACCAACATTCCACTTGGTGCAACTCCTTTTGACCAAATTTGGCAAGCTCCTTTAGATACTTTCTTTCGTTATATTCCCACAAAAATCGGAACTCATGAATATGTTTGTACTCCTCACATAGCTAATGGAATGATAGGAAATTTTACTGTGGAAGACATAAATTTATCAATTACTAATAATCCATTTAGTTTTAAACCTGCTGTATTCCCAAATCCTAGCAATGATTATATTCAATTTAGTTCAGAATTTAACAACTTAGAATTTTTCATATATGAATTATCTGGGAAGCTAGTTATTAGTGGAATTTCTTCTTTTAATTTTGATATCTCAAAATTAAACTCTGGAATATACTATTTGGTTATAGCTGCTACTGAACCAGAGAAAATCAAACTCATAATTAAATAAATTATTGACAAACCAACATTTGAGCCATAAAATAAACTTATTACAAATAAATTGGGAATTTTGAAGATCCAAAAAATTCTTAATTACAAAGATCATCGTCCCTGGAAACTCCCCGATGAAAAGTGGAAATTCTACCAAGAGTGGAATAATGCCATTTTTTTTCACTTTAAAGTAGATTTAGAAGAATTAAAAAAACATGTGCCTAAAGAATTAGAAATAGATCTTTTTCAAGGGGAATCTTGGGTTTCTGTAGTTGCTTTTACTATGGAGAAAATTAGACCAAAAAATATTCCTGCATTTTCTCCTATTTCAAATTTTCATGAAATAAATATTAGAACCTATGTAAAAAAGAATAATAAAACTGGCGTTTACTTTTTAAGTATTGAAGGAGGAACAAAATTATCTTGTAAAATAGCAAAATACATTTCAGATTTGCCCTATAGATATTCATTAATAGAGCGTTCATCTAAATATTATTCATCTATTAATTTAAAATTCAAAGACGAACTATGTTTTGAGTTTGAAATTGGCAAACAAATAGAGCAAAAGTCTGAACTTGACAATTGGTTAACAGAAAGATATGCACTTTTTCAAGAAACCGATAATTACATTAATGAGTATGAAATTCACCATTTGCCATGGTTGGTTAATGATGTAGAGGTAAAAAGTCTTAAATGTTTTTATCCAAGATTTAAGAACTTATTGAACAATAAACCAGACAAAATGCAGTATTCTAAGGGAGTTAAGGTTGTAGCGTGGGGAAAAAATAGAATTAAAAAGTAAATTTTTTTTAACTAATTAAAATCCTTCATCAGAATTTTATTGCAAATTTACATTCCTACAAATCCTAAACAATAGTGGCTAAGGTAAGACCAATTGTAAATATTGACAATAAACCCGAATTTCATTTAGAAAATGAATTGTTTCAAAACGAGGTACTTCGTCCTATTTTAAAAATGCAACACGATATAACTTTAAAGGTATTTTTTAATCATATTAATAATTTAGGAATTGTTTGGAAAGACCTAAAGAAAAGCAAAAAAAATCAATGTGTTGAAAATCAGCTATCTAAGAATATTCAATTTAAAAATTTAGTCATAGGAATTGTTGTTGGACAGTTTAACGAACTAGAAATGAATAAATATTTATTAAACTCTAGAGAATACAACAAAAGAATTCTTCAAATGACTATTCAAAGAATAGTTTCTACAATTAAATAATATAAATATTATTAGAAAAATTTTATGAAAAAAACATCTAATAAACCATCTGCTGAAGCAAAAGCACTTTCTTTATTTTTAATGGCTTACAAAACAAAAGACCCTGTTTATAAAGAAAAATCTAAACGAATAAATAGACTTTGGAGTTTGGTTAAGTACGGAGAGATGAGAAAAGAAGAATACGTCTTAGAGTTGGATAAAATGATAAAATCATGTGGTGGATATTTAGAAATAGTAGAAAAGACTGTTCAATACTATATAGACAAAACAGGAGAATGGAAATTGGAAGGGGACGATAAATATTGTCAAGATGCTAAGAAATTTGCAGATAAAATTTTGAATAAGTGATTCTATCATTATCTCCCTATATCCTAAATACATTTATCTATAAATAATGGGTTTTAATATTGTACTTGTAGAACCTGAAATACCTATGAATACTGGAAATATAGGAAGATTGAGTTTGGCTAATAGTATTCCGAACCAC
>JADHMB010000043.1 GCA_016780365.1 Flavobacteriales bacterium | reverse complement strand
TTATATGATGAAAAGTTAGATGCCAATTCTGCTTTAAAGACAACACCCTTTGATTCAAACTCAGCAACCACTTTAAATGTCTCAATTGGTTGGTGATTTAATATTTTATTTTCTCTTTCTACAATTAATTTTACCGTAACAGATTGCACTCTACCTGCAGAGAGACTTGGTCTAATTTTTCTCCATAAAACTGGGGATAATTCAAAACCTACAATTCTATCGAGAATTCTTCTAGCTTGCTGAGAATTTACTAAGTCTTCATTTATTAACCTTGGGGAGTCTACAGCTTTTAAAACTGCCTTTTTTGTGATTTCATTAAAAGTTATTCTTTTGGTATTATTAGTATTTAATTTTAACGCATGTAATAAATGCCATGAAATTGCCTCTCCCTCACGGTCTTCATCCGTTGCTAACCATACAGTTTTACATTTTTTTGCAATACTTAAAAGTTCGTTGACCACTTTTTTCTTTTCTTGCGGAACTACGTATGTTGGATTAAAATTATTTTCAATATCAATGGGGTCTCCTTTTCTAGTTAATTCTCGGATATGTCCGTAACACGATTTTACAACAAATTCACTTCCTAAAAAACCTTCGATGGTTTTGGCTTTTGCAGGGGACTCTACTATAACTAAATTATTCATTTTAATACTATTTATTACACTAATAAAGGAATGCAAAGAAATAAAAAATATAGTTGATTGAACAAATCGCAATAAGAATTGATTAACTTTTTTTTAGGTATAAGTACAATAATTTATCAATAATTAACACTGTCATAATGGCAGTTAACAGATTTGAATTATCTTTGTGCAATATTTGCTAAAAATGGAAAAGATTATTTTAGAGGAAAAACAAGGAAATCCAACTTTTAAAGTCAGTTTAAACAACAACTCTAAGAAACTTTACCTAGAAAGTTATGGGTGTCAAATGAATTTTTCTGATAGTGAAATTGTTGCCTCTATTTTGGATAAAAATGGGTACAACACAACTAGAAATCTCGAAGAATCTGACTTAATACTACTTAATACTTGTTCTATACGTGAAAAAGCAGAATTTACCGTAAGAAATAGACTTAAGTCTTTCAAAAAGCTAAAAAAACAAAATCCAAAACTAATTGTTGGTGTCCTAGGCTGCATGGCCGAGAGGATGAAAGAATCTTTACTAGAAGAAGAGAAATTGGTGGACTTAGTAGTAGGTCCGGATGCATACAGAGATTTACCATCTCTTTTAGAAAATGTGGAGGGAGGACAAAAAAGTGTAAATGTATTATTATCAAGAGAAGAAACCTACGCAGACATTAGTCCTGTAAGATTAGACAGTAAAGGAATATCTGGATTTATTTCAATAATGCGAGGTTGTGACAACATGTGTTCTTTCTGCGTAGTTCCTTTCACAAGAGGCCGGGAGAGAAGTAGAAGTCCACTTACAATTGTTGCTGAGGCTAAGGACTTATACCAAAAAGGGTACAAAGAAGTTATCCTTTTGGGACAAAATGTAGATAGCTACAGGTGGAATATAAATAAAAAAGAAGAAGTAATTGACCATAACATTCCTACCACCAACTTTTCTGAACTTTTGGAAAAAGTAGCTCTTGTAGCTAACGACTTGCGCGTAAGGTTTTCTACTTCACATCCAAAAGACATGACAGATGATGTAGTTCACGTGATGAAAAAATACCGAAATATTTGTAATTACATACACTTGCCCGTGCAATCCGGAAGCTCCAAAATTCTTCAGAAGATGAATCGAGGTTATTCCAAAGAGTGGTATTTAAAAAGAATAAAATCAATTAGAGAAATAATCCCTGATTGTGCTATTTCTACAGATATAATTACAGGGTTTTGTGATGAATCTGATGAAGATTTTCAGGAGACTTTAGATCTTATGAAAAAAGTTGAGTTTAACTTCTCTTATATGTTTTTTTATTCTGAGAGACCTAAAACTCTCGCAGAAAGAAAGTATAAAGACAATGTTCCCTTAGAAATTAAAAAGTCAAGACTTCAAAAAGTAATTGATCTTCAAAAAGAACACTCTTTAAAAAGCAATGAATCTTCTGTTGGGAAAATAATGGAAGTGTTAGTTGAGGGTCCTTCCAAGAAATCAGCACTTGAATACTGCGGAAGAAATGACGAAAATTACAAAGTTGTTTTTCCTAAGGAGGATTCTAAAGAAGGAGATTATGTAAATGTACTCATTGAAAGATTTACTTCGGCAACATTAATTGGTAAAATTATTTAAAAATGAATTTACAGACTGTTAAAAATAGATTTGGAATTATTGGGAACTCTGAGCCTTTAAATAGAGCATTGGATGTAGCTATTCAGGTTGCACCAACAGATATTACTGTTTTAATAACTGGAGAAAGTGGTACTGGAAAAGAAAATATGCCAAAAATCATCCACCACTATAGCTCTAGAAAACACCACGAATATATAGCTGTAAACTGCGGAGCAATTCCAGAAGGAACCATAGATTCAGAATTGTTTGGACATGAAAAAGGTGCATTTACCGGAGCCACAGACAGTAGAAAAGGATACTTTGAAGTTGCAGACGGAGGAACTATATTCTTAGACGAAGTTGCTGAACTTCCTCTTCCTACACAAGTTAGACTTCTTAGAGTTTTAGAAACTGGAGAGTTTATTAAAGTTGGGGCTTCTAAAGTCAAAAAAACAGATGTTAGAATTATAGCTGCAACCAATGAAAACGTTCAAAAAGCTATTCAAAAGGGTAAATTTAGGGAAGACCTATTTTATAGATTAAGTACTGTTCCTATTTCTTTAGAGCCTTTAAGAGAAAGAAAAAATGACATCCATTTACTATTTAGAAAATTTTCTGCAGATTTTGCTGAAAAATATAGAATGCCTGGAATTAGACTAAATCCAAAAGCAGTAGATATACTAGAAAAATATTCATGGCCAGGGAATATAAGACAACTTAAAAATGTAGCGGAACAGATTTCAGTTATTGAAAACTCTAGAGAAGTTGATGAACTTATTTTAACTAAATATCTTCCAGACATTGATTCTAGCAGAAATCTTCCAATGGTAATTGATGGCAAAAAAGAAAGTGACAACTTTTCAGAAAGAGATATTTTATATAAAGTACTTTTTGAAATGAAGCAAGACGTTACAGAGATGAAAAGGGTTATTGTAGATCTTTTAAATAATAACAATTTATCTAGCAACGAAAAAACAGCATTAATTACCAAACTGAGCGATTCTTCGAAATTGGATGGGGAAATTAAATTTGATGAGCAACCCAATAACACAGTTTCTCTGCAAGAAGAAAACATTAGAGAAGAGCCACCATCTTACAATATTTCCTTTCAAGAAAGTGTTGAAATTGAAGAATCTTTATCTTTAGAAGAAAGGGAAAAAGAACTTATTCAAAAAGCGCTTAAAAAGCACAACGGCAGAAGAAAAAATGCTGCAAAAGAACTTGGCATCTCTGAGAGAACTCTTTACAGAAAGATAAAAGAATTTGAAATTTTAAAATAAGTGAATAAACTAAAAATAATATTTATAAGCATAATATTAACTAGATGTGCACTTCCCCAATTTAGTTTTAAATCTGGTGGTTCTGAAACCAAAGAAATTAATGCCAAAACAGTACAGGTAGATTATTTTGATAATAAAAGCGCAATTGGTGGTTCGTTTCTTGGAGCATCCTTCACAGAGAGCTTGAGAGATATTATGCAATCTCAAACAAAGCTTAATTTAGTAGCTGAAAATGGAGACTTACAAATTAGTGGCGTTATAAAAAACTATATAATTAGCCCTGTAAACATACAAGCAGGAAGTGAAAGTGCAGCCCAAAACAGACTCAAAATGTCTATAAACGTAAACACTTATTACAATCAAAATGACTCTATTGGGCTTAACAACAGTGCATTTAGTGCTTTTGTAGATTACGATGCTACATCAGACTTTAGTTCAATTGAAGAAGAATTAGTTGAAAACTTAAATTATCAAATTACCCAAGATGTTTTCGACAAAATATTTGGTGGAGAATGGTAGAATATCCATTGGAAAATATCAAGCAATTAATAGAGACTCCCGAAAAAGCGTCTGAAAAAGACCTTGAATTTTTTTTCGACCTCACTTTGAAATATCCATTTTCAGGAATTTGCTTTTTGTTTTTGTCTAAAATTCTTAACCATCAAAAAAGAATTGGTTTTGAAAAATCGCTAAATAGTACCGCGCTGAGAATTGGTGATAGAGGCTTGCTATACGATAGAATTCATACTACTAAAAAAATAAAAGAGGATAAAAAAAATGATTTTAAGCAGGAAAAAAACAACGATTTAAATGTTTTAGAAAAAAATATTTATGGCAGCCTAATTCAAAACCAACTAATTAATGAATTAGAAAATCAACAAGAGGTTTATCTTTCTGAGCAAGAAGTTGATAGTCCTATTAGAGAGATTATGTCTCTTAACGAGTGGTTGCTAATTAAACCCATACAAAAATCTAATTTTAGAGAAAAGGAAATAGACAATATAATTAAGAATTTAAACGATAGAAAAATCTCTACAGAGAAGAAGAACTTCTATTCTGCCGCCAATGCAGCTAAAAACAGCCTAAAAGACAACCGTGAGATGAATACAGAAACATTGGCTGAAATATATGTAAAGCAAGGCAATTACCCTAAGGCAATTGAAATCTATGAGCAATTGATGTTGTCTAATCCAGAAAAAAAACTTTTCTTTGCAAGCCGAATTAAGTACATTAAATTAAAAACACAACCATAAGATGGGAACTTTATTAATGATATTATCTACTATTACAGCAATTTTGCTAATTGTAATAGTTTTACTTCAGAACTCAAAAGGTGGAGGGCTAGACTCTTCATTTGGAAATGTTAACCAATTAGGTGGGGTTGCCCAGTCCACGGAAACCATTGAAAAAGCTACTTGGACTTTAGCAGCTGTTATGGGCTTTTTAAGTCTTTTAGCTGCATTTAATTTTGGCGGTGGCAATAACGAAATTTCAACTGACATAGATAAAAACGAAGGAATTAGCTTGCCTTCCTCAGGCGATCCAATCAATCTTCCAACTGATTTACCTAATTAATTTAGTGTCAGGATGTCATTTTTTGACCTCAGTAAGGTCAAATTGTCAATATTCTATTAACTATAATTCAATGGCACAAAATGTGCTAAACAAAACCTATAAATACTAAACGATAAACAATGTCTATAAATGTAAAACCACTAGCAGATAGAGTAATTATTGAACCATCTGCTGCCGAAGAAACTACATCAGGAGGAATAATAATCCCTGATACAGCAAAAGAAAAACCAAAAAAAGGAAAAGTAGTTGCTGCTGGAAGCGGTAAAAAAGATGAACCTGTAACTGTTAAGGTAGGTGAAACTGTATTGTATGGACAATACAGCGGAACAGAAATTAAAATTGATGGAAGTGATTATCTTATTATGAGAGAAAGCGACATTTTTGCAATTGTTAAATAATTAAATAAAATAAAATGGCTAAAGAAATAATATTTGATGTAGAGGCAAGAGACAGACTTAAAAAAGGAGTTGATGCACTTGCTAATGCGGTAAAAGCAACACTAGGTCCTAAGGGAAGAAATGTTGTTATTGATAAGAAATTTGGTGCCCCACAGGTAACTAAAGATGGAGTAACTGTAGCTAAAGAAATTGAACTAAAAGATCCTGTTGAGAATATGGGAGCTCAAATGGTAAAAGAAGTAGCATCTAAAACCAACGATACTGCCGGTGATGGAACTACAACTGCTACTGTTTTAGCTCAGGGAATAATTAGCGCAGGTTTGAAAAACGTTGCTGCTGGTGCAAATCCAATGGATTTAAAAAGAGGGATTGATAAAGCTGTTAAAACGGTTGTTGAAGAACTAAGAAAACTATCCAAAGATGTTGGTTCGGATAATGATAAAATAAAGCAAGTTGCATCTATTTCTGCTAACAATGATGAAACCATAGGTTCTTTAATTGCAAAAGCAATGGAGGTTGTTGGAAAAGATGGTGTAATTACTGTTGAAGAAGCAAAAGGTACCGAAACTGATGTAAAGACTGTTGAAGGAATGCAATTTGACAGAGGTTATTTATCTCCATATTTTGTAACAAATGCAGAAAAAATGATTGCTGACTTAGAAAGTCCTTACATTTTAATTTACGATAAGAAGATTTCTAATATGAAAGACCTTCTGCCTGTTTTGGAACCAGTTGCTCAAACTGGAAAACCTTTATTGATTATTGCTGAAGATGTGGATGGTGAAGCATTAGCAACATTGGTAGTAAATAAAATAAGAGGCTCTTTAAAAATTGCTGCTGTAAAAGCTCCTGGATTCGGAGATAGAAGAAAAGCAATGCTTGAAGATATTGCTATTTTAACTGGTGGAACTGTAATTTCAGAAGAAAGAGGCTTTAAAATGGAAAACACCACTTTAGATATGCTTGGAACTTGTGAAAAAGTTGAAATTGACAAAGACAACACTACTTTAGTTAATGGGGCAGGAAAAAAAGAGGATATCTTGGCTAGAACCAACCAAATTAAGGCTCAGATAGAAACTACAACTTCAGATTACGATAAAGAAAAGCTGCAAGAAAGATTGGCAAAATTAGCTGGTGGAGTTGCAGTTCTTTATGTAGGTGCTGCTACAGAAGTAGAAATGAAAGAGAAGAAAGATAGAGTAGACGATGCCTTAGCTGCAACAAGAGCTGCAGTTGAAGAAGGAATTATTCCTGGTGGTGGCGTAGCATATATTAGAGCTGCGACTTTTTTAGATGAGGACAGCGGAGAAAATGAAGATGAATGTACGGGTATCAAAATAGTAAAAAGAGCTCTTGAAGATCCTTTAAGAACCATCGTTGAAAATGCTGGTGGAGAAGGTGCTGTTATCGTTCAGAAAGTTAAAGAAGGCAAGGGTGATTTTGGATACAATGCTAGAACTGACAAGTACGAATCACTTATGAAGTCTGGGGTTATTGACCCTACTAAAGTTTCTAGAAGTGCATTAGAAAATGCTGCTTCTATTGCTTCAATGATGCTAACTACAGAATGTGTTATTTCTGATGAACCAGAAGACGAAGCTCCAATGCCTCCTATGGGCGGTGGAATGCCAGGCATGATGTAGCATTTTATATTATTTGATTCTATGAAAGCCTCATTTTATAATGAGGCTTTTTATTTAGAATTTTTTAGGATGCCCTCTACTACTGAAGGGTCTAATAATGTAGAAGTATCTCCCAAAGTAGAGGTGTCTCCTTCTGCAACTTTTCTTAGAATTCTTCGCATAATTTTTCCAGATCTAGTTTTAGGCAAACCTTTAACAAATTGAATTTTATCTGGTTTTGCTATTGAACCAATTTCTTTAACAACTGTTTCTAAAATTTGCTCTGTTAGTTCATTTTCAGAAATAGAACTCTTATCTAATATAATGTAGGCGTAAATACCTTGACCCTTAATGTCATGGGGGAAACCTACCACAGCACTTTCAATTACTAAAGGGTGCTCATTAATACCATTTTCAACTTCGGCAGTTCCTAGCCTATGTCCTGAGACATTTATTACGTCATCTACTCTACCAGTAATACGATAAAAACCATCTTCATCTCTTTTACAACCATCGCCAGTAAAATATTTTCCTGGATAATTAGAAAAATATACGTTTTTACATCTTTCATGATCGCCATAAATAGTTCTAATCATACTAGGCCATGGGAACTTAATACATAAATTACCTTTAACATTATTTCCCAACAATTCTTCTCCATTTAAATCAACTATACAGGGCTGAATTCCTGGTAATGGAAGAGTAGCATAAGTAGGTTTGGTCTTGGTAATATTTGAAAGTGGAGATATTAGAATTCCTCCTGTTTCGGTTTGCCACCATGTATCGACAATAGAACATTTTTCTTTTCCGATGTACTTATTATACCAATGCCAAGCTTCTTCATTAATTGGCTCACCTACACTACCTAAAGTTTTTAAAGAACTTAAATCATACTTTTCTGGAAATTCATTCCCACATGCTTGAAGAGCTCTAATTGCAGTAGGTGCAGTATAAAAAATATTTACTTGGTGCTTATCACAGATTTCCCAAAATCTACCAGCGTCAGGAAAAGTGGGAATCCCCTCAAACATAACTGTTGTAGCTCCCGCTAATAAAGGACCATAAACAATATACGTATGACCAGTAATCCATCCAATATCCGCAGTACACCAATAAATATCATTTTGGTTGTACTGAAACACATTTCTAAAACTATACTCTGCATAAACCATATAGCCTCCACAGTGGTGTTGTACACCTTTGGGCTTCCCTGTAGAGCCCGATGTATATAAAATGAATAATGGATCCTCAGAGTCCATCTGCTGAGCTTTACATAAACTACTAACTTTGGATGTTTCTTCCTTCCACCAAAAATCTCTTTTGGGCTTCATTGAAATATTTTCACCTGTTCTTTTAAGAACAATACAACTTGTAATGCTAAAACACGATTCCAAAGCTTTATCTGCTATTACTTTTAGACATAATTGTTTGGACCCTCGATAGGATCCATCACTTGTTAAAAGAATATTGCAACTAGCATCGTTTATTCTATCTGCTAGTGCTTTTGCAGAAAACCCTGCAAAAACTACCGAATGTATTGCCCCAATTCTTGCACAAGCTAAAGTAGCTATTGCTAGCTCTGGAACCATTGGCATGTATAAACAAATCCTATCTCCTTTTTTGGCCCCATGATTTTTTAAAACATTTGCAAAAATACTTACTCTAAGATGAAGTTCTTTGTATGTTATCTTTATTACTTTCTCTTTTGGATCATTAGGTTCCCATAGAATTGCTACTTGATTTGGTCGTGTTTCTAAATGTCTATCTAAACAATTCTCAGTTATATTTAACTTTCCGCCAACAAACCATTCTACTTTAGGAGTGTCAAAATCCCAATTAAGAACCTTGTTCCATTTGGACATCCATTGGAAAGAAGATGCTTTTTCTTCCCAAAAACTTTCAGGATGGTCTATGCTTTCTTGGTAATCTTGATAATATTCGGCTAAATTCTCTATTTTCTTCATGCAAAATTTGTATTAAAATAATAAAAATATGGGAAATCTTAATCTAAAAAAACCCACCTCAGTCCAAACTTTAAACAGCGATCAGCAATGGGAAAATGAAAAGCAGAAAAGTAATCAAATCCCGTTAATCCAGAATTTAAATGGGTAACCATAAGAAACACTGTAACACTTTTAATTTGGGTTTTTGCTAAAAAATCAATCATGAAATAGGAAGGTTGTATGCGCTCATTACTAATTGTAAACTGATTTAGTTCGGAGGAATATCGAGGCAAAGCATAACTACTAAAAACTTTAGCATTGACACCTATAGATAGCTTTAAATTACTTTTTTCATTTCCAAAAATATAATTGAATTTTACTTGCCCTACCCAGTCAGGTAATTGCAAAATTTGAGCTCCTCCCTGGTATTGATAGACAATTTCAGTGAATAAATTATATTTTTTCTTTATCAAATTATAATTTAATGAAGATTGTATAACCTGTAATGATGAATCAAATTGTAATGGCTCTGAATATTCACTAAAATATATTGGTCTATAAGCCTGGTTAATTTGTGACTTCAAAGAAAATAATCCTGCAGATATTTCTGCAGAAGCATTCCAGAATAAAATATTATTGAACTGTTTATTATCCCAAAAGTGGTGATTACTTTGGTAATTGTTAATTTCAAAAACTGGTCTAAACTCACTTAAATCTGCAGAAATTTTAAACTTTTTATCTTTTAAAATAAAACTCTCATAAAGAAAATTAATTTCATAATTGTTCTTTTTATACCCTAAAGGGTAAAAGTTACCGCCTAATCTAAAAGAATTATTTATTTTACTTTTACTAAAATCTAAACTCAGAGACTGGTTGGTTAAAATAGTATCGATTAGTTTATTTTTATAAGACAAAATTTCTGAATCCCAGCCAATGTTTAAGTTCTGTATTATAGAGTCTTTATTTGAAATTATATTGTATCTAATAGAACTATTAAAAACATCTAATAATAAAGAATCGTGTGTGCTTTCAGTGCTATAAAAATTATTAAGAAATAAATCTGGATTAAGACTGTCAAAATAAACTCTAGTGCTTCTTTGAAATGAATTATTAAAACTAATTTTTTTAATATTTAAAATGGTTGAATCATTTTTTGAAGAGCTAAGAATCCAATTTTGATTTATGTATGACTTAAAAAGTCTGTTAGTGGCATAGGAGTTTTGCATATTTACATTCAAAATCTTTCTATTACTTTCAAAATCATTGGAATTTATAAAATTTGAGTCATTAGTTAAACCTCCGTTAAGCTGGTTGTAAAGTCTTTGGTATTTTAATCCAAACTTCATATTGTAGGTTGAATCTCTAGATCTATTATTAAAAGAAAACTGGAAATAATTATTATTCGTTGACTGATTGGAATAATAGCCATCGTGACTTCTTTTTAAAAATGAAACTGCATATCCAGACCTGTTGGAAACTGATTGACTATGGTATAAAGAAAGATTCTGTTCTGATTCATTTCCCAGAATATATTGTGCATCAACAATAGGAATATTACTATTGACAAAATAGATATCCTCTTGCTCTGAAAAAAACATATAATGTTTGTTTAAAATCGACAATTTATCTTGATTAAATTTTAACGACCTTTGAACACTTCCAGGTCCACCTAGAAATATATTATACAAGTTAGTATCTGGGAATAAGGACATTTGACTCCAAGATTCGGTAGTTTTTACAGTGTCGCTAAAGCTATAAAATGTACTAAAAAATGAAATAAAAAGTAAAGTAATACAAATTCTCATTGTTTAGTGAAAATATAAAAAAAGGCCATAACTATTTAGAAATGGCCTTTATTAAAAAATTATAAAAATAAATTACGCTTGCGTAGCAGGACCACCAAAATTTAATGGAATTGGAGATGCTTGATCAGTTTCTTTTATTTTTCCGTGGTTATTCTCATACTTTGATAAAGTATCAGATAATGCACGATGTAATTTCTTAGCATGCTCCGGGGTCATCACAATTCTAGACTTAACCTTACCTTTAGGAACTCCTGGCATTATTCTTATATAATCTAAGATAAACTCTGAGGAAGAATGAGTGATAATTGCTAAATTGGAATAAATTCCCTCTGCAACTTCTTCAGAAAGTTCAATATTAATACCTTGTTGTTTTTTCTCTTCAGACATGGGGTTAACCTTCAGTTTTTTCTTCTACAATTTCCTCCTCTTTATTAGTCATTCTGTTTAAATCATCAACAGAACCAACTAATAAATCTCTGAATTTTTTCATTCCAGTACCAGCAGGAATTTTATGACCAACAATAACGTTTTCCTTAAGACCCAACATGTGATCGACCTTACCACTAACAGCAGCTTGGTTAAGTACTTTTGTAGTTTCTTGGAAAGATGCTGCAGAAATAAAGCTATCCGTATGAAGTGAAGCTTTGGTTATTCCTTGCAACAAAGGTTCTGCAGTTGCTGTTAGTGCATCTCTAGACTCTACAGGTTTTGCATCGTTTCTCTTAAGGGCTGAATTCTCATCTCTTAATTTTCTAACGGAAACAATTTGACCTGCTTTGAGCTCTGTGGATCCTCCCGGATCGGTAACTACTTTTTTACCGAAAATTTTATCATTTTCAACCATGAATTCCCATTTATTAACTGCATTGTTTTCAAGGAATTTAGTGTCACCAGCTTCGTTAATCTGAACCTTTCTCATCATTTGTCTTACAATAACTTCAAAGTGCTTGTCATTAATTTTCACACCTTGTAATCTATAGACTTCTTGAATTTCATTAACAATATATTCCTGAACAGCAGTAGGACCTTTAATTGAAAGAATATCTTTTGGTGCAATAGCTCCATCAGAAAGAGTTTGACCTGCCTTCACAAAATCATTTTCCTGAACTAAAATATGTCTAGACAATGGAATTAAGTATTTTTTAATCTCTCCAGTTCTAGCTTCAATAATAACCTCTCTATTACCACGCTTGATTTTTCCATATGATGCAACGCCATCAATTTCAGAAACAACAGCAGGATTAGAAGGGTTTCTTGCTTCAAACATTTCAGTTACTCTTGGAAGACCACCAGTAATATCACCTGATTTCCCTGACATTCTTGGTATCTTAACCATCACATCACCAGATGTAATTTTATCACCATCTTTGACTATAATATGAGCGTCTACTGGAAGGTTATAAGATTTGAGCTCATTCCCTGTTTTATCCTCAACAGAAATAGTTGGAATCATCTTTTTATCTCTATTTTCTTTAATTACAATTTCTGTAAATCCAGTTTGCTCATCAACTTCTTCTCTATAGGTAACTCCTTCAATTAAATTATTGAATTTTAAAATACCTTCAAATTCAGAGATAATTACTGCGTTATATGGATCCCACTTACAAATAACATCGCCTTTCTTAAGCTTGTCTTTATGGGACACAAATAATTTAGAACCATAAGGGATATTGGCAGTCATTGAGACATTTTTAGATTTATCAGTAATCTTTAATTCTCCAGCTCTTCCAATAACTATTATTTCAGTTTCACCTTCACTTGTAGTTCTTTCAATGGTTCTTAATTCTTCCATTTCAATAACACCATCTGTTTTGGCAGAAATCTCAGCTTGATCAGCAATGTTTGATGCAGTTCCTCCAACGTGGAAAGTTCTAAGAGTAAGTTGTGTTCCTGGTTCTCCAATAGATTGAGCTGCAATAACTCCTACAGCTTCTCCCTTTTGAACCATCTTGCCAGTAGCTAAATTTCTTCCGTAACATTTTACACAGACTCCTCTAGTTAACTCACAAGTTAATACAGATCTTATTTGTACTTCGTCTATGCCTGCCTCATCAATAGCAACTGCTGAATCTTCATTAATTTCCTCTCCTTCTGGAACAATAATTTCTCCTGAAACCGGATCTTCAATATCAAATAAAGCAACTCTACCTAAAATTCTATCGTATAGGTTCACTACTATTTCATCACTCTTTTTGAGTGCCCCTACTGTAAGTCCTCTAAGAGTACCACAATCAGGATGGTTGATAACCACATCTTGAGCAACGTCTACCAATCTTCTAGTTAAATAACCAGCATCTGCAGTTTTAAGAGCAGTATCTGCAAGTCCTTTTCTTGCACCGTGAGTAGAAATAAAATATTCTAAAATGGACAACCCTTCTTTAAAGTTAGATAAAATAGGGTTTTCAATAATGTCTTGTCCACCTGTAGCACCAGATTTTTGAGGTTTGGCCATCAACCCTCTCATACCAGATAACTGACGAATCTGTTCTTTTGAACCCCTAGCTCCAGAATCCATCATCATAAAAATAGAGTTAAATCCTTGTTGATCGGATTTTAACTTTTCCATTAAAGTATGTGTTAATCTTGAATTGGTATGTGTCCAAATATCAATGATTTGATTATATCTTTCATTGTTAGTAATAAGACCCATGTTGTAGTTCAACTTCACCTCGTCAACTTCTTTTCTGGCTTTTTCAATTAAAATATCCTTTTCTTTTGGTACAACAACATCAGAAAGAATAAAAGATAGACCTCCTTTAAATGACATTTGATATCCCAAATCTTTAATGTCATCTAAAAATTTAGCAGTATTTGGAACTCCAGCAATTTTGATAATTTTAGTTAATATATCTCTAAGTGCCTTTTTAGTTAAAAGTTCATTGATATAGCCTGCTTCTCTTGGAACTAACTCATTAAATAATATTCTACCAGTGGTGGTTTCAATCATTTCAGTAACATCTTCACCATTTTTATAATTATTTATCTTAACCTTAATTGGAGCATGTAGATCTAACTTTTTCTCATTGTAAGCAATTTTAACTTCTTCAGGTGAATAAAAAGTCATGTTCTCCCCTTTAACAATATGGTCTTCTGTGGAAGTTCTAATTTTGGTAATATAATACAATCCTAAAACCATATCCTGAGAAGGAACAGTTATTGGAGCTCCATTTGCTGGATTTAAAATATTATGAGAAGCCAAAATTAATAACTGTGCTTCCAAAATAGCTGCATTTCCTAAAGGAACATGAACGGCCATTTGATCACCATCAAAATCTGCATTAAAAGCAGTACAAACCAAAGGATGAAGCTGAATTGCCTTTCCTTCAATTAATTTAGGTTGAAATGCCTGAATCCCCAACCTGTGTAAGGTAGGAGCTCTGTTCAATAGAACTGGATGTCCTTTCAATACATTTTCTAAAATATCCCAAACTACTGGCTCTTTTTTATCCACTATTTTTTTAGCAGATTTTACAGTCTTTACAATTCCTCTTTCAATCATTTTTCTAATGATGAACGGCTTAAATAACTCAGCAGCCATCCCTTTAGGAAGACCACATTCGTGTAATTTTAAAGTCGGGCCAACAACAATAACAGATCTTGCAGAATAATCTACCCTTTTTCCAAGAAGGTTTTGTCTAAACCTACCTTGCTTTCCCTTAAGACTATCAGATAGGGATTTTAAAGGTCTATTCTTATCTGTTTTAACAGCACTAGATTTTCTTGAATTGTCAAAAAGTGAATCTACGGATTCTTGTAGCATTCTTTTTTCATTTCTTAAAATAACTTCTGGTGCCTTTATCTCTATTAATCTTTTTAAACGATTGTTTCTAATTATAACTCTTCTATACAAATCATTTAAATCAGAAGTTGCAAACCTTCCACCATCTAAAGGAACTAATGGTCTTAAATCTGGTGGAATAACTGGAACAACCTTTACAATCATCCACTGAGGATTATTTTCGATTCTACTATTAGCATCTCTGAAAGATTCAATTACCTGTAATCTTTTAAGAGCCTCATTTTTTCTTTGCAGTGATGTTTCGTTATTAGCTTGATGTCTTAACTCGTAAGATTTAGAATCCAAATCTTCTCTACCCAATAAATCATGAAGACCCTCTGCCCCCATTTTTGCAATAAACTTATTAGGATCCGTGTCTTCTAAATACTGGTTTTCCTTTGGCAAAACATCCAAAATATCTAAGTATTCTTCTTCTGTAAGGAAATCTAATTTCTTGAGTGGCTCACCTTCTGCATTTTTAGCATCACCAGCTTGGATTACTACATATCTTTCGTAGTAAATAATTTGATCCAACTTTTTGGTCGGAAGACCTAGCAAGTATCCAATTTTATTTGGAAGAGATCTAAAATACCAAATATGAGCAACTGGGACAACTAGTGCAATATGACCCATTCTTTCTCTTCTTACCTTTTTTTCAGTAACCTCAACACCACATCTATCGCAAACAATTCCCTTGTATCTAATTCTCTTGTATTTTCCACAATGACACTCGTAATCTTTAACTGGTCCAAAAATTCTTTCACAAAATAAACCGTCTCTTTCTGGCTTATAAGTTCTATAATTAATGGTTTCAGGCTTTAAAACCTCTCCATGAGATCTTTCTAGTATAGATTCTGGGGAAGCTAAGCTGATTGTTATTTTACTAAAATCACTATTGAATTTTTTGTCTTTTCTAAAAGCCATTTTTTTAATTTATCTATTGTGAATATTAATCTAAATCTATATTTAATCCTAATCCTTGTAGTTCATTAAGCAGTACATTGAATGATTCTGGAATTCCAGGTTTAGGTAAGTTCTTACCTTTTACAATACATTCGTATGCCTTTGCTCTTCCTTGAACATCATCGGACTTAACCGTTAAAATTTCCTGTAGTACATTAGAGGCTCCATAAGCTTCTAATGCCCAAACTTCCATTTCACCAAATCTCTGACCTCCAAATTGAGCTTTTCCTCCAAGAGGTTGTTGGGTAATCAATGAGTATGGACCTATGGATCTCGCATGCATCTTATCATCAACCATGTGGCTTAATTTAAGCATGTAAATAATACCAACTGTAGCAGGCTGATCAAATCTTTCTCCAGTTCCGCCGTCATATA
>JADHMB010000042.1 GCA_016780365.1 Flavobacteriales bacterium | reverse complement strand
AGAGCTTTTGTAATGTAATGTTGCAGAATTAATCCCTGAACTATGCATTATTAACGCTTCTACATAATGCGGATTAATGTTGTCTGTAGTATTACTTAACTCTTGGTGGGATATTAAAAGCGGATCACTTGCCCCAATTGCCTTGGTTATGCAATGAATTGCCCCACCAGAGCCAATAATATTGGCACCAGAATTATCACAATCTATTCCTATAACTTCATATCCAGGCATTGCTTCTCTCAAAATTCTAAGACCTGTGGTGTCGTACTGAGTTCTGTAGGTTGGAACCAAAACTTTCTTATTTACAATTAAATTATTTGCATAAGTTCTGTAGGAAGGGCCACTCCAGCTGCCATTAGGATAACTCCCAGAACTAGAGGGAACCATAGGAATTCTAATAATTTTATATGGAGTTCCATAAACAGATGTAAAATTATCTTGAATGTACTGAATGTTCATTTCAATTTGAGGACCGTCAGAAACATTCAGAGGAAACTCCCCAACTAGTAAAGTTTCTTCGTTTAATAGCTTCATATGCATGTCAATGTGGTGAATATCGTCAAAGGGCAAGACTGTCATTTTAATATAGGTATCAATTCCCATCCAGTCATCCATTAATTGGTCTATTGCGGCCGGTGTTTTATTAGTCAAGTTGAAATTCCCAGAACTGCTATTTTCATCGTCTACTAGCTCTGAAGAGAACCCAGTTCCAAAACCATCTGCCATAAAATTCCCCCCTGTATGTACTAAATCTGTTCCAGGTTGAGACATTTCATAAACGGGAATTCCTTTTAAGTTTCCAATCACTCCAGGAGAATTGTTATCGAAAGGTCTATTTCTATTGTAAATCCAGTCTACTAATATTAGAGAGTCTACATAGTCTTTGTATACAGTGTTCCCACCATAGTCTCTCATCCAAATAGAATTGTAATTGGTGGCAATAAAGTTTACATTGGTTAATGAAACACCGTAGTTAGTCAATTCATTTTGAGCAGAATTTACACTATTACACAAGATAATAACTTCACACTCTGATTGAACTTCTTCAACAATTTTGGCTAAAATACTTTTATACCCTGTCCAGGTAATACATATTGCTTGAACTTCTTCCCATTCTGCCATCGTCCTTAAATTCCCGATGGGCTGAGTGGTAATTACATTAGATGATCGGGTATTGAAATTATTTTTATAATTAGCAATAGCCTCGACACTTATTTCATTTTTAGTAGACTTATTGGGGAGAATATTCTGTGAGAAATAAAAGGAAGTTTGTATAAAAATTAAAAAGGAAACAAGGTATTTCATAAATTGAAATGAATTTAAAATTTACAATGAAATTACAATTATTTGTAAAGGTATATTTGTGTGTCAAAAAATATTTTAAAATCCAGCTGTAAGAGATTTTATTTTTTTATAAAAAATATACTTTTTTCAATTCTATAACCATTATTGTCCACTACAATTATTTTTCTTTTCCCTTCATATTCTGGAGATATTTCAATTTTGTGATTCCCATTGGTTGTTCCGACGAAATTATCATCTAAAAACCAATACAACGTGGCAGTTTCATTTTTGTGAACTGCATGAAAAACAGCACGCCCTTTTTTGCCCTCTAAGTCTTTTGGAATTAAAACAGAAGTATTTCCTTTAGGATATATAAAGTCAATAATTTTGTCGTTACTTTCTTCGCACCCATCCAAAAAAGGAGGTAAAACCTTGTACTCAGGATGTCTTCGCTTGTAGTACCATTCCTCCAAAGCAGGTAGGGTAAACCAAGACTTGTCAATGGACTTATGTAATGGATAACAATTGCTATTAATTCGAAATTTTTGAGTGCTGTCTAATTGAATTATTTTATGAAATGGACAACTTTTTTGATGAATTCCCATTGCAGGAGCCATAATTGTAACTGTTTCTTTACAAGAAGTAGTTGGTAAAAAGCCACTTTTTTTACATGTTTTAATTGGAACTAGCTTATCGGGGGTTTTAAACCAGCTCGTTTCAGGAAGCAACCTAAAGATATCAAACATTACAGGTGCAGCTTTTTTAACACCAGTTAGTCCTGGCCTTCCTTCTCCGTCTGCATTCCCTACCCAAACGCCAACTACATATTCGGGAGTTGTTCCTATTGCCCAAGCATCTCTATGTCCAAAGCTAGTGCCGGTTTTCCAGGCCACTTTTCTAGCAGAGCTAAATATTTTCCATGCGCCTTGTTCTAGCGGTCTTTTCGTTTCCGTTATCATTTCGGCAGTAATAAATGCAGATTCTGCAGAAAGAAAAGGATATTTTATAAAACTTTGCTCTTGGCTACTTATGGTTTTTAAATTTATTATTTCTTTGTTATTTGCTTTTTTTGCCAATTGATAGTAAGCATTACAAAGCTCCCATAGTGTACACTCTGCTCCTCCTAAAATTAGGGTTAGTCCATAATGATCAGGGCCTTTATTTATGCTTTTAAACCCTAAATACTTTAGACGAGAGTAAAATTTTTCCAATCCATAATCTTGTAATAGCCTTACCGATGGAACATTTAAAGACCTGTATAAAGCTGTTTTGGCTGTTACTGCTCCATCGTATTTGCGGTCAAAATTTTCGGGTTGGTATTCTGCAATTTTTGTTGGCACATCTTTTATTAAAGTATTAGGAAACAATTGCCCCTCTTCAATTGAAAAGCCATATAAAAAAGGCTTTAATGTGCTACCAGAGCTTCTTTTAGATTGGATTAAATCTACTTTCCCCCCACAAGTACTAGATGGGCAATTACTATTTCCCATATAGGCTAAGACTTCTGCGTTTTTAACATCAAGAACTAAAATAGCTAGGTTGTCTATTTGCTCATGAGAATATTGCTGGTAGTATTGTTCTCCAATCTCATTTACTTTTAGCTGCAACTCTCTTTTAACTGTGCTTACAACCCTTTTCCCTTTGTTTCCACGGACACTTAAAAACTGTAATAAATGATTGGCATTTTGAGGAAGTCTTAGTGGCTTTTGTGGCAAAGGCTCTTCTACAGATAGATTATATTGAGTCTTGTCAATATAATTTTTAGAGTAAAGTTTCTGAAGTAA
Source organism: Flavobacteriales bacterium (assembly GCA_016780365.1). Taxonomy (GTDB): domain Bacteria; phylum Bacteroidota; class Bacteroidia; order Flavobacteriales_D; family Parvicellaceae; genus MED-G20. The sequence goes on along the minus strand of JADHMB010000042.1, from coordinate 13,350 downwards.
AAAGTTTCTTTTTTTCAATAATCTAGTTTGATTTTTCCCTGGATAAATAAGAGAAGGAGCATTTGGTAAAACAGCCAATGTTGCTGCTTCAGCCCATGACAACAGGTGCGGAGACCTTCCATAATATCTCCAACTTGCAGCCTCTAACCCTACAACATTTCCTCCGAATGGAGCATTGGCTGCATATAGAGCGAATATTTCTTTTTTAGAGTACTGTATCTCTATTTTTAAAGCTAGAATTAGTTCTATAAATTTCTGCCAATAGGTCCTTTGTTTTCTTCTGGAAATTCTTATTAGCTGCATGGTGAGGGTACTTCCACCACTTTTCACCTTTTCCGATTGCCAGTTTTGTCGGAAAGCTCTTAAAAGAGATAAAGGATTAAACCCAGGATGATAATTAAAGTATTCATCTTCAAATAACCTAATTGCGGTTCTAAACTTATAAGGAATACTATCTGATGGGGGAAACCGCCATTGTCCATCGTTAGCTATGGTTGCAGAAAGCAATTCTCCATTTTTATCTTCGACAACAGTCGAATAGGGCTTTACCAAATCTTCTTCAGGTGAAATCAACCAGAATACAACCCCCAAAAAAGCTATAAAAAAACCGAGATATTTAATTTTTTTATTTGGATATTTTTTTGTGATTTTATTCTCCAACAATAGTTAATTCTCCTCCCGATCTTATGACCTTAACTACCCCACCAGCTTTTCTAGAAAAATATTCATTGTCATACATAGCTTCGCAGTAGGTGATTGGCAAGAAAAATTCTCCCATGTAACTAGCATTAAGAATAATTCTGAATGTCTTTGTTTGCCCTTTAGATAGGTTGAAATAACTGTAAACGCGGTCGTCTCTAAAATCCTGATAATCTGGATGGTCTTTAAGATAAGATGAAGAGACATTGTCCATTCTAGTATTTCTTATTTCCCAACCAGATGGGAACATTTGTGATAATGCCAGCTGGTGAAGATTAAAATAAGATGTGTTTTTAATTACCACTTCTGCCATAAAATCAGTTCCTTGTTCTAAAACGTAAGGACTTATTTTTTCGCCTTTCATATTTATATACTTAATGCTCATAGAAAGATTATTCTCATCTTCAGTAATATTACCCTTTAGAGGAACGCCTGTATTTTTGACTTTTATAAAAATAACATCACTTCCGTTGTTGGTTATTTTAAGCTGGTTAGTTTCTTTGTTAAGCGCTAAATCATCTTTATGAATGGGCATTTCACTTAACACTTCTGTTTTAACGCCATTGTTAACTAGCTCATAATTTAATCCGTCTTGAGATATATTTCCTATAAACTTACTTAGCCCTAGTAAAGAGTAAGCAGTTGTTTGGGTATTGTACCAGCTGTTAGAGCTTAGTTGTTTTGCTATCGCATCAAATAACCTTTTCCCAGTTATTTTATCTCCTTGAATGGTCAATATTTCTAGAATCATTGCTTGGTCTCTTAAACCACTTCCATAAGAGTAACGCATTTCTTGGTAGGGTTTAATGTCTGTATTAAGCTTTGCAATAATATCATTGGCAATTTTTTCTTTTCCAATAAGGGCATAAGCACCAGCTAGTCTCCATAAAGCAATATTAGAGATATTTCCCATTTCTTTCATTCTATTCATTGCACCTAAAGCAGGTTTTTCAGCTAGAGCAAGCGTGTATAGTCTATATGCTTGAATTAACTCATCAGATTCTTTCCCATGTGGGTGCCTGTAAACGCTTCCATTTCTTTTCCAATTATTGGCTTGCTTCTTTTGGTATTTTAAAATTCCTTTTATTATACCTTCTGGGACTGCATACCCTTTTATTTTGGCCTCAATTAAAAAATGCCCACCATAGTTAGTTCCCCAGCTTGACGCTGAAGACCCCCCAGGCCAATAAGCAAATCCACCATTGGATACTTGAAAAGTTTTTAATCTTTTGATTCCCGCTTTAATATTGGTTTCCAACTTGTTTAGTTCGTCTTCTTTTAAATCCATTACTTGAGACAAATACAATTGTGGGAAGACGGAAGACGTAGTTTGTTCTATGCATCCATGAGGATATCGAATTAAATATTTTAACCTTTTGTCTAGGTCTAAAGGAGGAACAGCGGAAACTTCAATAGATCCAGAATTTGTCCCATATATTCCAATAGGAGAGTAATCCATACTCCAGCTCTGTCCCTTCTCTAAAGCAGTTAATTGAAATTCATCCACTTCTGGATTGGGAGTTCTAACCAATAATTCAATATTATGTTTTGCAGTGTGCTTTCCGGAACTAACGGTCACTTCTACAGTTGCTTTCCCAGTTTTTTCCGGAACATTTAAAGAAAAATTTACAACTTGATCTCCAACTTCACTAAATTCGACAGTCTTAGATTTCTCGCCATTATTTACTAAAAGATCATTGGTTTTAATATCTACCTTAACATTTTTTATACTAGGGTCCATAGCAAAAACATTTACTGGAAGAGCGACACTTTCTCCAGGGCTAATTACTCTTGGCAAGGTTGCCAAAACCATTAATGGCTTTCTTACAGGTGTAGTAATTTCTGCAGACCCATAGCTATTGTCTTGCCCAGCTATTACCATTGTCCTTACAGAGCCTACATAATTGGGCATATGTATGGTGTGTTCATTTTCAGAATTTTCATCTAAAATAAAAGGACCTAAATACATTACTACCGGCTTGAACCTGTTTACTTTAGAGCTTTCTTTTTCCTTTGCTTGCTCATCACCACCAATAGCTAAAAGACCAGCCATTTCTCCTTTATTAGCGCTAATTACGTATTTGTACATGTCCCACGTTTTTACGCCAAGAGCTTCTTTTGCATAAAAGTAATTCCATGGCTTTGGAGTTTTAAAACCAGTCAAATCCAGCAATCCTTCATCAACAACTGCAATTGTATAGGTCATGGATTTTCCTTTAATTTCACTTACATTGACTTTAAAATCAGATTCTGGTTCTATTTCTTTTGGCATTTCTACTACTGGCTGTAGAATAGTTTCAGAATTAACAACTTTAATAGATTCAACTCCGTACAATCTCATTGGAAGATCATTTTCCTTGCTGCTGTGCGGCTGAATCATTGCTATATGAACATATACATTTGGACTCATTTCTGGTGTTGCTTCAAAACTGATTCCGTTTTTTGAATCTTCACTATCTGCCCAAAAACTATTTACAACTCCGGAAGCTGACTCTACACTTATTAAAGCTCTTCCAACTTGAAACTCTGGTATTTTCACCTCTACCTCATCTCCTACTTCATAAGACTTTTTGTCTAAAGAAAAAGACAACATCTCCGCACCTGCGCTATTGTCTCCACCGCCTCGGTTCCACCAACCACTATAGGTTACATAGAATATTTTTCCAGTACTATGTCCAGAAGTAAGATCGGTGATTTTAATTAACTTTCTACCGTAAAGGTTTTTATTAAACTCTAATGGATAATTTGCTTTTCCATTTCTAGTACTCACTGTCCCACTATAAATTAGATTCTGGCTTCTGTTGGAAACATAACTCGCAAGATCGTTGTAATTACTTCTTTCCCACCACCATCGCCATCTAATATCAAATACTTCCACCAAAAGATTGTCCCTGTCAATTGGATTGCCTTCTTTATCTACTGTAACAATAGGGATAAGATTTTTTTCGTTGGAATAAATTGCCCCATTCCATCCTTTTCCTTCAGGAACTTTTACACCCACATAGCTTGTAAAAGGAGAATATTGAATAGAAAAGTTATCTACACTAAAGTCTCCACCTTCTTCAAATACACGAGTATTAAAATTAGCTTTTAACATTCCTGGGGCATTTGAATTCACATTTATTTTAGGATTAAATGAAACATGGCCTTTTTCGTTAGTAGAGCCGTCGAAAACAGTTTGGTTATTGGAACTAAAGTTTTTTGAAGGGTCGTCAAAAATATAACTGCTAAAATCTTCAAAAGAAGTTCTTCCGCTAGTTAGGCTCATTTGAACATTTGTTTTTAGGTTTTTAGCGGTTGCTCCATGAAGCCAGTTTACTTGAATATTACCTTCTTTTTTATCTTCGTAATTAATTATTTTTTTTCCGTTAAAATCTACTTTTATCTTAAGTCTATTAGGTTTTACAGTTTCCACTTTAACAATTTGGCTAAAGACAGATCCTCCAACTGTTACTTGGGCTCTCCAATTACCAGTTTTGTCGCTACTTTCTGTAGAGGTTCTAAAGTCATAAAACCCATTGATACTATGGGTACGAACTTTTTTATTTCTAACCTTATTATCAGGCCCAAATAATTCAAAAACTACAGGCTGATCTGCTGGCAGCAGTTGATTTTTATCTTCTAAGATAAAGGATAGAAAAAGCGAATCTCCTGGTCTCCACACTCCACGTTCGCCATAGATATAGCCCTTAACGCCTTTTTTAAGTCGTTGACCGCTTACATTAAACATACTTAAGGAAAGAGAATTACCGTCGTCTAATTTCAAGTAGCCCCTTTCTTCTCCCGTTTTTGCAACAAGAAGAAAAGGTTTTTTAGTAATATCGATCTCCACCATTCCATTATCGTCTGTATTTGCAACTCCAATTAATTGGTTTTGGTAGTCAAATATTTCTACCGAAACACCGCTTAGGGGATCTGTAGTTTTTAAGTCTGTTATATAGGCGTTTAATGAATTTCCTTCCGCATTTTTAGCTATTATCCCTAGGTCGGATGCCAAAACATTGGTAGCTATTATTCTATTTCTATTTTGGAAATATGCATTTTTACATGGATTGTCTTTTTCACTCCAATAATTATAAGAGTATCTGTAGTCAATATCGCTGTAGTACTGTCCAGGCTTGTCAAAAGTCCTTAAATCTTGGTCATTTAGTTTGTATTCTATGGTGTTTTCATCCCCGTTGTCGTCTTTGCATTGATATAAAGATTGGCCTTTATCGAAACTAATCACAACTCTATAAATAGCGCCTTTTTCTACATCAATCATTGAAGCAAGGTCTAGGGAGAAGGTATTCCATTTGCTGTAATCAATCGGTTCTTTACTTACCAAGTCAATCGGTTTTTTAAAAACAATATTTCCTACACGATTAATTTCTGAATAACCATTGTACTGGTTGTTTTGGAAAAACTGCGCTATATTTTTTTCAAAAACCCTAATAATTTTCACGTTAACCGCCCTTAGGCTAACGGCTTTAAAGGGAAAGATTAGCCCATCTGTAGATGGTAAAATAACACCTTGCCCAACTTGCTCTATCCCTGGTTTTATATTTTCAAAAACTGCTTGTTTGGCAAATGTTTTTTCTAGTGATTTACCTTTAGAATTTTTAATTTGTTGTCCAACAGTTATTAAATTATTGCCAATAAATGCACTATTGCCGTATACATGGATGTCATTTCCTTCAATTGAAAATCTAAACTTCCCATTGAATTTATCTAATGTTATTAATCCATTTAGATTTTGATTTTTCTTAATAGGGTCTGAAAAATGAAGGATTATTTCTTGGTTTGGGTGGTTGTTAATAGTGTAGTCAATAAGTTTGAAATCGTCTAAAGCAGGTATCGTAATTGTTTTGTTACCGCTATTTTCTCCACCAATATTTTTACCATCCCAAGAAATTTGAAATGCACTTTCTTGAGCAGATCTTTTAATTCCTTTTATGCAGTAACGAAATTTATTTTCACTTTCTGCTGTTTCCCATTTTATTTCTAATGGTCTACCATTTTGAGTTGCTTTTACAACGGATTGAACTTTGTCCAAGTCTGCATAATCTGCAGTTTTAATTATGCCATTGTAAACCAAGTCTTCGTAGTCATTTTCATTGGCCTGTTGGATGCCTATAAATTCAGTAAAAATAGCCTGTTGTAAAGTAATAAAACTGAAATTAAAATCTGGCAGATCAGAATTTTTAAAAAGTTTATCTACAAAAAAAGTAACATCAAATTCATTTCCAGAAGTCAATAATTCATTGGGAATATATTCTAGGGTATTTTCATCTATCCAGTTGTTTACCCCCTTAACATTAGGGCTTACTGAGAACAATTCTTTATTTACCGACTCTTCTCTAAGAGCTAAAGAAACGGGGTCCATAAACTTTACGGTAATAGAGTTGTTATTGGACAATACTCCAGCAGAATATCCAGAGATGAGTTCTGTAAATTGACTTTTAGGAGTATTAATTTTTTTATTGGAGCAGCTATTTATTAATACAATGGAAGTAGTAATTGCAACAAAAAAAATGGAGGATTTAAATATTTTCATTGAAAGAGTTTGTGATTTATTGTTTTATTGTTGTTAGTAAAGTTACTTAAATTATAACTTTTTATGCGTATTCAAAACTATTCTTATTAAGTAGTAATTTATATAGCTACTTACAATTTCGAAAATAAAGTAAATTTACTACCATTAGAATTATTTATGGCAAGAGCAATATTTAGTTTATTAATTTTTATTCTTTTAAAGAGTATCACTTTTTCTCAAGGCTTTTTTCTTGAAAAAAAATTGCATAATAAGTGGGAGTTTCAAAAAAAGGGAGATAAAAAGTGGTATACGGCAACTGTGCCAGGTTGTGTCCATACAGATTTAATGGATAATGGAATTATCAATGACCCCTATTACAGGTTAAACGAATCCAAAGCTCAATGGGTGGATAAAGAAGATTGGATATATAAAAGCACTTTTAGTTTAAAAGAGAATGAGTATAAAAAGCAACATCATGAAATTAAATTTGAAGGATTAGACACCTATGCTTCCGTCTATCTAAACGATTCTTTAATATTACAATCTAATAATATGCACAGAACGTATATTGTTGATGTAAAACCATACCTTAATAATGGAGAAAATAGTCTAAAAATCATTTTAGAATCACCTATTAGAAAAGGTTTAGAACTTTACAATTCTATAAATTATACGATTCCTGTTTCTGCCAATGACCAAGCAGAAGTTGGCAAAGTAGAAGGCGGAAAAAGAGTTAGTGTTTTTACAAGGAAGGCAGGCTATCACTATGGTTGGGATTGGGGCCCAAGACTGGTAACTTCAGGCATATGGAGACCAGTAACACTATGCTCCTGGGACGATATTAGAATTAAAGATTTTAATATAAGCTATGGTTTTGATGGCCCAACCTTTATAAAAACGGATGTTTTAATTGAGTCATCAGTTGAAAATAAAAATGCAACTCTTTTAATCACCATTAATGACTCGGCAGTCGTTTCATCAGATTTTAGACTAATTAAAGGAGAACAAAATGCAATTCATCATTTCACATTAAACAGCCCCAAGCTTTGGTGGCCCAATGGTATGGGAAATCAAAACTTATACGATTTTAAAGCAGAAATACGGTTCAATAATCAAATAAGATTTTCAGAACAAAAACTAGGTTTTAAAGCAATTTATTTGGAAGAAAAAGACTCCTCCCAATCCCCTAATTTCTTTTTTAATGTCAACGGGTATCCAACATTTGCAAAAGGGGTAAATTATATTCCACAAGACATTTTTTTAAATAGAGTAAAAAGCTCTAACTATGAAACGTTATTAGTTGCCGCTGCAAATGCCAATATGAACATGGTTCGAGTTTGGGGAGGAGGGGTTTATGAAGATAATAGGTTTTATGAGCTGTGTGATTCTTTGGGGCTAATGGTTTGGCAAGATTTCATGTTTGCTTGTGCCATGTATCCAGGAGATTCATCCTTTTTAGAAAATGTTAGGCTAGAAGCCATAGACAATTACAACCGACTAAAAAAGCATACTTCATTAGTGCTTTGGTGTGGAAATAATGAAAATTTAGCTGCTTGGAAAAGGTGGGGTTGGGAAAGTACGGCAGTAAAAGACCAAACACAGAAAGTTGCAGATAAAATATGGCACCATTACGATACACTTTTTCACCATATTTTGCCCAAAGTTGTATACGAAAATCATCCTGAACATGGCTTTGGTAGAAATAATAATTGGCCTGACTATTGGAGCTCTTCGCCAAGCGCAAAAGAGGGTGTCCCGGAATCTTATAAAATAGGAGATACTCATTATTGGGGAGTGTGGTGGGGAAAAGAGCCTTTTGAAAATTACAACACTAAAATTTCTTCATTTATGAGTGAGTACGGGTTTCAGTCGTTTCCCGAATATTCAACCTTTAAGCAATTTGCAAAGCAAAAAGATGAAGACATGTATTCAGAAGTGATGAAGTCTCACCAGAGATCTAGCATTGGCAATGCTACTATAGAAGAATACATGGCTAGAGAATTTAAAAACCCAAAAGATTTTGAATCTCTTTTATATTTAAGTCAGCTCCTTCAGGGAGATGGTATTCAGACAGCAATAGAAGCACATAGAAGAAATAAAGCAACCTGTATGGGCTCTCTTTATTGGCAATTAAATGACTGTTGGCCCGGAGCTTCTTGGTCTAGTATAGACTATTATGGGAAATGGAAAGCGCTTCATTACAAGGTTAGAGATGCTTTTAAGCCTGTAATAGTTAGCCACGAGTTTTTAGATAGTAATTTGCAAATAGCGGTTATCTCAGACTTAAAAGATGGTTTTTATGGAGATGTTGAGGTTACTTGCTTTCCATTTAAAGGAGACACTCTTTTAAAAAAATGGACAAAAAAAATTGATTTAAAACCATTTGAAGCGAATGTTGTTTTATCTATTTTAAAAAATCAAATTCCTCCTAGGTGCTATTTAGAAATAGCATTAAAAAAAGAGAAAAAAAACATATCCTCTAAAAATGTCTATTTAAAGCCCTTTAAAGAATTAGATATACCCAACCCAGAACTTGAGTTGGAAACAAAAATTAAAGAAAAAGAGAAAAAATTATATGTAACAATTAAAAGTAAATATTTTGCTAAAGGAGTTTGGATATCTTCTAGTGGTGAAAACAATTTTTCTAACAACTTTTTTGATTTGCCAATTTCAGGGGAGAAAACTGTTAGTTTAGAAATAAAGGAACATGAGGATATCTATCAAATAATAAAATCCTTGAAATTAAAGAGCCTTTGGGACACCCTTTAGCAACTTTCAAATAAATAATACTTTTAAAAAATATTAGTTATTAGCTACCCAAGAAAAGCAAAGTAGTTTTTCTGCTGCATAAGTTGGATTGGGACAATTATCAGATTTAAACTTAATACAATTGCCACAAGAAGATGTTTTATTTAATGACTTTTTGTAATTATGATCATCGCAATAGTTGTCCAAATTTACATTAAAATCGTGTTTTCCGCAGGTGATGCTGTCGGTTAGGTTTTCACAATTAAAACAGACGTTGTTAGATATTAAAGACATAGTGTTTATTTTTATTTGTTTAACAAAACTACAAAAAGACTAAACAAAACCACAACATCAAGCTATTTTTTTGCTAGTTTATTGTCATTCTAAATAGCAGAAATATTATAAACACCAAATTTCTTTTTTATTGAAAAAGAAATTATTCTTTAATAATACTATGGGTAATAGCTGTGTTGTTGGAACGTATATTTACTATGTATAGTCCGTTTGGGTAGCTGCTCAAATCTATTTTTTTCTCGCCTGTTGACAGTAGCAACTTTCCAGTAATATCGTAAACCGTAGTTTTAGAATCTCCATTAATTCCACTTAAGTAAACAAACTCAGAAGTAGGATTTGGATAAATTGAATAATTGGCTCTAGCTGCATTAATATTTGTTGAAGGATCTGTTACAATTACGCTTCCAACCATTCCATTGGCAGCATGACTTCCTACAGAACAATCGTAATTGTAGGTGCCAGGCACAGTAAATTTATAAGCAAAAATAACTGCTCCAGCAGAATTAGTAGATGGAGAATCGAAAGTAACAGGGTTATTGAAAGGCTGGTTGGTGATGGAGTTGATATTCCCATTCACATCGTGTAGACCACCATCATTTATCCAAATAACAGAATCACCTACTTGAACTGTTAAGTTGGTTGGTGTATAGTAATAGCTTCCAGCATTGACGGTATGTGTGGTTTGGGCGCTGAAGTTAAAGAAGCAAAGAGCTATTGAAAGAATAGAGATAATTTTTTTCATAGAAGTATTATTAGATGTTAGAATAATTGTAAAGTTACCAACTTTTTAAATAAAATAATTTTTGTTAAATGATTTTCATCTTTTTAAGTAGAAAAGAAGCATTCCTATTTTCACAAACTCCTTTTTTGAATAAATAATCAAAAATAAGTTCGTTGTTATCAATTTTTGCGTCAAAAAAGAAGTTTTTAATTTCCTTAAAATCATTTTCTAGTTCACACAAACTAACATCGTGAGTAGCAATAATCCCAGTGGTATTTAAGGTTACTAATTTCTCCACAAATTTCTTAGATCCAGAGGCCTTGTCTTTGCTATTGGTTCCTTTTAAAATTTCGTCAAGTACTATAAAATAATCATCCGTTTGAATTGTTTCAACAATTAATTTCAGCCTTTTCAATTCGGAGTAAAAATAAGATTCATTTTCTGCCAAAGAATCGGATGTTCGCATGCTGGTAATTAATTTTACAGGTTTGTATTTGAAAGAATTTGCACAAACAGGTAGTCCGATATTGGCCATAACAATAGACAACGAGATGGTTCGTAAAAAGGTACTTTTTCCAGCCATATTAGCTCCGGTAACAATTAAAAAAGAATTTTTGTTTATTTCAAAATCATTGTCTATTCTATTTTTCGAATTTAACAACGGATGACCCAATTTTTGAGAGTTAATAATAGAACTGTCTTTTACAATTTCAGGAAAAACATAATTAGGATGATTGAAACAAAAATTGGCCAATGAATTTTTAGCGTCAAAGAAAGTAATTACCTCTAGCGATTGCTTTATGGTGTGGCTATATAGGGTTATCCATTTTTCAACTTTAATAGCACATTTTATTTCCCAGAGAAAAAATGCATTTCCAAGACTTGCGATTAGTAAATTATTTCTTTGATCGAAGGCGTCTAGTGCTTTTGAAAACTCGTTAAAAATAGAAGATGCCTTTTTGTTTTTAGACTGAATTTCCTTTTGTTTTTCTTTTAAAATATTGGAGGAAAAGTTGGTATTTTCTATTTCTTGTAAGACTAGATAATATTGTCTGAAGGTATCTTTTGCTTTGGAAGCATTGGTATATAACCTTTGTGTTTTTTTTAAAAACAAACTGGTTACAATTAGCCCTACAAAAAACCAAATAACCAGCGCATTGAATGGAAGAATTTCAAAAAAAGTGAGTACAATAAATAAGATACTAATTATAGAAAATGAAATAGGCAAGAATAAGGCTATTTTAGAAAAAACAGTTTTATAATTTTTAAAAAAGCCAATGATTTTTTTAGTAGGAATTTCAGTTTTCACCATGGATATTAAGGCAGAGAAATGTTGTCTCCATTTTACTTTTTCTGACAATTCTTTGATGGCTTCTTGCTTTTGGTAAATTGATGAAGTTTGGTTTTCGGTCATTAGGTTGGCCAACCTCCTACTTCCATCAGCGGAAGCTGTTCTATTGAGGTATTGAAAAAATGAGTTTTCTCCAAACAAATCAATATCGTGACTAAAATGATGATCGCTATCCAAATACTCATTTCCTTTTGGAAGAAAAGAAAAATCGCCATTAAGTACAGCAATTTCGGTTTGGTTAATTTCAATTTTGCAGTTAAGTAGGTTTTTTTCTAATTTTTCATTAGAATATTTCACTACTAAAAAATAAAAGCTACTTCCACCGACGATTAAAATTACGGTAGTTATTAAAGTATTTTCAAACAATAAATAAATAGAAACTACTGTAAGAATAAAAACTGTAAGTCGTAATAGGCTAAGTATTTTTAGATTTTTTTTAACTTTTAAAAGCTTATTTTTCAGCTGTTTTTCTTCAGAATTATAAAAACTCAATAAATTTTTCATTTACTAAATATCTCTAGAACGGTTGGCGGATTAAATTTCAGCTATTTCATTTTTTAGTTGCTCTACCCACTTCTCTAGTCTCCCTAGGGTAAGTTCATCTTCGTTGTCTTGGTCTAGTGGAAGCCCATAAAAATAATCTTTATTTATTAAAGCTTTAGATTCTGAAAAACTATAATTATTTCTGGGCCAATTACCTATAACTTTCCCCCCATTTTTCAGAACAACTTTTGCCAATATTCCTATGCCGTCTACAAAATACTCATCGTATCCAATCTGGTCACCTAGTCCAAAAATTGCAATTGTTTTTCCGGTAAAGTCTATTTGTTTAAAATCATCGAAGTAATCTTCCCAGTCGCTTTGCAATACCCCATCATACCATGTTGGAACTCCCAAAATAAAAAGGGAATTGTCCATCCAGTCTTTCTCAACTAGTTTATGAACTTCGGTTACCTCTAGGTCAAAAGCATTGAGTAAATACAATAAATAATTCTCTACTACAAAATCTGTATTTCCTGTGTCTGAGCCAAATATCAATTTTAATTTCATAGAAATGGTTGCTATAATTTTTCTTATGCTGTAAATGTAATATTATAGTATAAAATCCCTTAAAATGTCTATTGGTAATTAGTCATTGCATCAGATTGGGCTTATAAAAAGGAATTGATTTTAAATTATTTTTTACATTATATACCAATTAGAACCATCACAAATAATTCTTACAGATTGGTATTGTGAAGATAAGGTATAGGTAGTACTTCCATCAATAGTTTCAGAAGCATTGGCATCCAAAATTACTGCATAGCTTCCTGCTGCGTCAGTTCGTTTTATTATGTAAGTAAGGCCAATATTTCCAGAAGCTGCAGGCAGGTTGAGGGTAACTGTGTTGGAAGAAGCGTCTGCTAGAATTATATAGTTGGAATTATCTAATACATCCGAACTAGCAGTAATAGTTTCAATAGCCGTTGTGTACAATGCTTTGGTGGTGGTAACAGCTGCGTTAAATTTTAAAATTTCGTTATCAAACTCTCCGTATATTAGCTCGCTAGAAGTTGAATTTCCTATAACTAGTTTATTGTTTCCTGTTATGTTATAGCCAGATTGATAACCTAAAAACACATTTCCTGATCCAGTGGTTATCCCCTGGCCAGCGTCATACCCAATAGCGACGTTATTATCTCCAGTTGTGTTGTTAAGCAAGCTACGTCTTCCACTAGCTACGTTATAACTACCCGTTGTGTTTAAATACATCGAACCTCTACCGGTTGCTGTGTTGTAATTACCAGTGGTGTTGTTTTCTAAAGAGCCGTGTCCGATAGCCACATTTCCGGTCCCCGTTGTGTTTAAATACATCGAACCTCTACCGGATGCTGTGTTCCAATTTCCCGTTGTGTTGGAATATAAAGCTTGGTATCCACTAGCTACGTTATTATGCCCCGTTGTGTTGTTAAATAAAGCTGTGTATCCACTAGCTACGTTATTAGCTCCCGTTGTGTTGGAATAGAGCGCTTGGTATCCGTT
>JADHMB010000041.1 GCA_016780365.1 Flavobacteriales bacterium | reverse complement strand
AAAGAAGGACCTATTAAAAACCAAGAAAGAATATCTATGTGCATTAATTTTCTTCACAGTACTATAGATAAATTTCAAAAAAATGGAAAAGAAGCTATTTATGCACTTTCAGAAGGTGACGAACAGAAAATACTATTATTAGGATTAAAAAGATTTACTAAAGTAAAACCGGATAATTTAAAGGAACATAGAAGAAGTATAGCTAAAAAGCTAATTGAAGAAAATTTATATTGTTTCTAGAAAATATCTAAAAGACAAAACTTACTCCAAAAACAAAATTAATTCCTTGAAAAGAGGCGTACATATAAGAAGCGTCGAAAGTATAACCTTCAGGATTATTTATTGGATCATTAACATTTTGATCAAAAGGATCATTTGCTCTCAAAATAGAGTATTTTGGAGGAGTGAAGTTGGTGAAGTTTCTTAAACTTAGAAAGGTAGTCCAGCCATTATTATAGTTTTTAGAAACTTTGAGATTATGAATAGTATATGGAAGAGAATATTCTGGTCTAAAATCATTTTCTAAAATTGGCAATCTTATTGGCCCATAATTAGTGGCAGAGTAAACCATATCTAAATCTAATTTTTCAAACCAAAAATTTGCAGACCATTTAATACTGTATTTTTCTGCTAAAAGCTGTTGACTTTTGACCATTTCTCCAACAGAATTTTCTTTAAAATTGGATACATCTAACAATGTTCCATTTAGAGATAATTTTAAAGGAATCTTATACATTTTTAAGAATATTTCTGAAGATATTCCTCTTGCAATAGCATAACCAGATAAGTTGGAATAAATAATTTGATTGTCGTTGGTTAAGAAATCGGGAATTATTTTATTAGAAAATCTAGATTCAAAAACTGAGGATTCTAAAGTGATTTGTAAATTATCTGTATTCCAAAAATTACTTAAATTAATATTTAAATTCTTAGACTTCTCAGGTTCTAACTCCTCCAAGAAAATGATTTCTCTCGCACCTGTTAATGCAGCATGATCTTCGGTAAAGACATTGACCACTCTAAATCCATCTCCATAACCAATTCGTAATGAGGAATTTTCTGTAATATTTAATTGGTAGTTAATTCTTGGCGAATTTATAAAACCATGCTTAGAGTGAAAGTCTGTTCTCCATCCAAATAGAAGCTGCTGATTATCACTAAATTTAAAATTGTCTTGTACAAAAAATCCAGGAAGCCACCATTTATCTGCTTTTAGAGTAGCTGCTGTATTGTCGTTGTAACTGTTATATCTCAATGCAAAACCAGAAAGTAAATTATTTTTATTCCCTAAAGATTTATGCCATGTTAACTGACTAAAACCAATAATTTGTTTTGCCTCATAATCGACCAACCCATACCAAGACTTTTGATCGTGAAAACTAAAAGAATTTTGCCATTTAAGATTTTTTTGCTCCGAAAACTGATAAAATGTACTCGCCTCTACTCTATTTGTTAAAATAGACTCACCATAACTTGTGTTTTTTCCACGATCTTGTTCGGTAAAATCCATTTGACCTCCCCAACGATCTTCATTTAAATATCTTAAGGTAAGATTTAAAGGGTTGGCTCCATTTTTATTAAAAAATTGAAACTTATTAAAAATTGAATATCTATTTTTTAGAGATAAATCTGTAAATCCGTCCTCATTGTTATCTATTGGGTTATTGTAATTAAAGATATCTATGGATGAAAAAGCTTTAAATCTTTCTTTGTCTATTAGTTTGTAAACTATAGATGTCTGTAATTCTCCCCAAGAAGATATATTAAAATCCAAAGATAACTTTGGGACACAATCTATATTTTTGGTTAACACATTTATTAAGCCAGCCATTGCTTCAGAACCATATACTGTTGAAGCAGGACCTTTAATGACTTCAACTTGATCGATGAGACTTGTGGGAATTCCCTGCAAACCGTAAACTGTAGAGAGTCCCCCCATAATAGGCATTCCATCAATTACAATCATAGAATAAGCTCCTTCCATACCATTGATATGAATATCTCCTGTATTACAAACAGAACAATTGAATTGTGGTCTTAATCCAGTAATTTGATTGGTTGCTTGAACTAAACTAGGAGACGGAACAGCATTCAAAAACTGAGCGGAATAAACAGCAATGGGTATTGGACTTTCTTTTCTATCAATTAGCTGCAGTGTTCCGCTAATTACCATTTCTTTAAGTATATCGTTGTTTTCTTTAAGTATAAATGTAATTGGAGATTTATAATTATTAATTGAAAAGTTTAACTCTTCACTCTCAAAACCAACAGAAGATGCTTTTAAAACGGTGGCTAGGTTGCCAATTGTCATTTTAAAATTTCCTGTAACATCACAAACTACCGATAAACTATCGCTCAGATTCATAATATGGGCAAATGGAATTGGTTTCTTTTGTTTGTCAATAACTTTTCCATTGATCTCAATCGTTTGAGAAAAAAATGGAAATAGCAAAAACATAAATGAAAAACAAACAAAAAATCTACCCATATGAGCGAATTTACTTTAAATAAATGTAATTTTTAGTTTAGTCTAAAAAAATATTTAAATTAGCTTAAATGAATTCGCAATCCGAAGAAGATTACTTGAAAGCACTTTACCATTTGGAGATGGAATTTGATTCTGTTTCAACCAACTCAATTGCAGATTATTTAGACATGAAACCATCTAGTGTTACAGATATGCTAAAGAAACTTGCCGAAAAGAAATTTATAAATTATCAAAAATACAAGGGAACATCACTTACTAAAAAAGGCAAATTAATTGCTTTGTCTATAATAAGGAAACATAGACTTTGGGAAACTTTTTTAGTAGACAAACTAGGTTTTGGTTGGGACCAAGTTCACATTATTGCAGAGCAATTAGAGCATATTAAATCCGAAGAATTAATTAAAAATTTGGACAACTTTTTAGGCAATCCAAAATACGATCCTCATGGAGACCCTATTCCAAATAAAGATGGAGAAATCGAAAAAATGAATCAAAAACTTCTTGTAGAACTTAAAGCTTCTCAAAAAGGGATTATCACAGGCGTCAAAAAAGGTACAGCAAGTCTTTTAAACTATTTAGACAAAGAAAAAGTTAAACTTGGAGATTCTATAAAAGTGATAGAAATTCTAGAATTTGATGGAACCTATATTGTTGAAATAAATAAGAGAAAATTAACTTTTTCAGAAAAAATTTGTCAAAATCTACTACTAGAAACTAATGATTGAAACTATTAAATTTTGGTTTATAGACCAACATCCTGTGATTCAAGCTTTGATAGCTGGATTATTCACTTGGATTGTAACTGCCATTGGTTCGGGATTGGTATTTTTTATTAATTCTTCAAATAGAAAAGTTTTAGATATTTCTTTGGGTTTCACAGCAGGAGTAATGATAGCTGCTAGTTTTTGGTCTCTACTAGCTCCTTCCATTGAATATGCTGAAATGCAAAAAGAGTTAGGTTTAAGTGAAATGCCATCTTGGTTAGCCCCAACTATTGGCTTCTTTTTAGGCGCTTTATTTCTATTTGGTTTGGATAAAATAATTCCTCATTTGCATTTATTTGAAAAAAAAATTGATGCAGAAGGAGTAAATACAAAATGGCAAAAGACTATACTCTTAGTTTTAGCAATAGCATTACACAATATACCTGAAGGATTAGCTGTAGGAGTTGCCTTTGGTGCTATTGCCTCTCCAGAGCTTTTAAATGTGGAGATTTTCACCCTTGGTTCTGCAATTGCCTTAGCTATTGGTATTGGAATTCAAAATTTCCCTGAGGGTTTTGCTGTTTCGTTGCCATTAAGACGACAAGGTCTGAGTAAATTTAAATCTTGGCAATGGGGGCAGCTTTCCGCAATTGTTGAACCTATTTTTGCAGTTATTGGTGCAGCTATTGTATTACAAGTTTTACCAATACTCCCCTATGCATTGGCTTTTGCTGCTGGTGCAATGATATTCATAATTGTAGAGGAAGTTATTCCAGAAAGTCAAAAAGGAGGCAATACAGACTTAGCTACAATGGGATTAATAGCAGGTTTTATTGTAATGATGATACTAGATGTTGGCCTTGGTTAATTAACCACCAAATCCTTTAAATAATTTTCCCCTATTGCTTTGTTTAATTGGTCCAATAAATTGGTCTTTTGCATTACTAGCTCTTGTTTAAAAGAAGCGCTTGATAGTTTCAAAAAAAGCTTTTGGTTTTTGACATAGGCGTTGGTTACTTTTTTCATTAAAAAAGGGCCCATTATTTTAGTGAATTCTTGTAGAATCTCGTGTTCCTGGAATCGCTTTTTTAGTCCAAATTGATTAATAAAACTATCTACCACATTAGACAATTTCTCTTCATTGGCATTTCTTTTTTTCATCTAATTTAATTTTGAAGAATTACCATTTTCAATCCAGAATAAATTACTTTCAATGTTAAGATTTGCCAAAATTTGAGGGATTTTTTCTTTACTGGTATCTGTTATGAATGTTTGTCCCAAATTGTTTTTTTCTATTAAGTTAAGAATATAACCAACTCGATGGTCATCTAATTTGTCGAAAATATCGTCCAATAACAATACAGGATTTACATTCTTTTTAAGCTTTATATATTCAAACTTGGCCAATTTTAAAGCGATTAAATAAGTCTTTTGCTGACCTTGAGAGCCAAATTTTTTCAATGGATTGCTATTGATTGAAAACAAGAAATCGTCTCTATGAATACCAGAGGATGTATGTCCAACTAATTGATCTTTAGCACGATTCTGGATAAAAAGTTCTTTCATCGTATTTTCATGTAAAGCAGACTGGTAATCTAAATCCACTCCTTCTTTATTGGAAGAAATGTCCTGATAAAACTTATTAAATATGGGAATAAATTCGTCAATAAATTTTTTTCTAGATTCATGTATGGATTGTGCTTTTTCAATCATTTGTTCGTCATAAACCTCTAGCAAATCAACAGAGCTAGTATTGGTTTTTAAAAATGCATTTCTCTGCTTAAGAAGTTTGTTGTATTGCAATAATTCGAATAAATAATTTTTATCAAACTGTGCAATTAAGGCATCAAAGAATCTTCTCCTTGTCTCGCTACCTTCTAAAATTAGATTTATATCGTAAGGAGTGATCATTACTACAGGAAAGAAACCAATATGATCTGCTAATTTTTTATAAATTTTCTTATTCTTTTTAAAAATCTTTTTTTCACCTTTTTTTAATCCACAGTACAGTTTATATTCCTCCTGCTCATTTTTTACAGCACCCTGAATGACATATAGCGATTCATCAAACATTACATTTTGGCTATCAATGGAGTTAAAAAAACTTTTGGTGTAGCTTAAATGATAAATTGCATCTAGTAAATTTGTCTTTCCTTGACCATTGTCTCCAAGGAAGCAATTAACTCTATTAGACAGTTCCAAATCTGCTTGAGAAATGTTCTTAAAATTTAAAAGAGAAAGATTGGATAAATACATTTTATAAAATTACAATATAAAAGATTAGTTTATTACTTATAAAAAAAACTATTTTTGCAAACTAATTAATTAAATCGAAAGATTTCTTATTTCAAGTCTAATGGCAGAAAATAAAAATAAAACAGATGATAAGACTACAGAAAAGTCTGTAGATAATAAACCAAGTTCTGAAAATATAACTCAAGAAAATTTAGTAGAAAACAATATAGAGTTAATTCTCGGTGAAAAAGGATACGAGTATTATATAAATAATAAAAAGAAAGTTACATTTTATTCTGTGGCTGTTCTTGCTATTTTATTGGCTGCATTAGCTTACAAACTCATTTACGTTCAAATGATTGTTGAACCAAAAGAAGAAGAGGCTACGGAAAAACTATGGCAAGCAGAATCAAAAGCATTTGATGAACAAGATTGGGAATCTGCTATAAATGGAGATAGTTTGGGATTTTTCAAAGGTTTTAAACAAATTTCCAAAAAATATTCTGGTCAAAATGCAGGTAAAATTGCTCAGTACAATTTAGGGATATCCTTACTTAACAATAAGGAATATGAAAATGCGATAATAGAGCTTAAAAAAGTAAATTTTCAAGATGAACTTTTAGGAACAATTAGCCAAGGTGCCATTGGAGATGCTTACATGCAGTTAGGAGCAGTTAGCGATGCTTTTGTTTATTATCAAAAGGCTTACCAAAGAAAAGAAAATGAACTTACTACTCCATTATATCTAATGAGAGCTGCTTTGTGCTTAGAAATTGAAGAAAACTATTCAAAAGCTATTGAGCTTTATGAAATGGTTTATAAAAACTATCCTAGTTCTAAAGATGCTGTAAGAGCTGAAAAATATGCCGAATCTTTAAAACTAGGTAATCCGGTATATAAGTTCGATATGTCAAACGGTGAATAATGGCTAGTAAAGGGAAAAACTTATCAAAAGAAGAACAGTTTCCTATAACCAATCCTGAAAAAATTAAAATTGGAATTGTAGTTTCTCAGTGGAATCAAACGATAACAGAACGATTACTTAATGGCGCTAAGAGTGTGTTTCTAAACTCAAAAATACCAGCTGAAAATATTATAATTAAATATGTCCCAGGAACGTTTGAACTTCCTCTTGGTGCACAATATTTATTTGAAAAAAATATGGTGGATGGAATAATTTGTATTGGTTGTGTTATTCAAGGAGAAACCAAACATTTTGATTATGTGTGTCAAGGAGCTACCAATGGAATTATGAGCATTGGATTGAGATATAATAAACCGGCTACATTTTGTGTGCTAACCGATCAAAATGAACAACAATCTATTGATAGATCTGGTGGGAAACATGGAAATAAAGGTACTGAATGTGCAGTTTCTTGTCTTAAAATGATAGAGCTCAATAAAGATATTTCTAGTCCTGATAAAAAAATCGGATTTTAAGTATCTAAAATTTTCTTAATATTTGGTTTGAAGTACAATTCAGATTTCAAAACCTTTCCATCTTCTCTAAATATTGGTTTCCCATTTTTATCTAATTTGCTCATATTACTTCTTTGAATTTCTTGAAATACTTCTGCCATTTTGTTCTGTAAACCATGGGTTAAAATAGAACCACAGAGTATATATAACATGTCTCCAAGAGCATCTGCTATTTCTGTGAGGTCTCCTTGTTTTGCGGCTTGAAGATATTCCTCATTTTCTTCTTTCATCAGACTGTACCTTAGTTTAAAGTCTTTTTCATCTACTTTAGCTAAAGGACTATATTTATTAGGAATTCCAAAAGAGTCATGAAATTCAGCTACTGCATTTACGCAATCTATTAGTTTTAAATTATTTTCCATCCCCAAATGTATATCTCAAAATCCATTAATGATTAATAATGTTAAAAAATTAGTTAACATATATTAACAGTGGTATTTTTTTGATTTTTAAAAGATTGTTGATTTTTGATTGAAATAAATGGTAAACGATATGGAAATTCAGGAAAACAATAGTACTGTAAATAACGTGGATATTAGTAAAATCAATGCCCTTATTGAAAAAGAAAGTGGATTTATTGATTTACTAAATATGGAGATAGGAAAAGTAATTATAGGACAAAAGCATATGGTAGAAAGTCTTCTTATTGGACTTCTTTCCAATGGTCATATTCTCCTAGAAGGCGTTCCTGGACTTGCAAAAACACTAGCTATAAGCACTTTGTCAAAAGTAATAGACGTAGATTTTAAAAGAGTCCAGTTCACACCCGATTTACTTCCTGCAGATTTACTTGGCACCATGATTTACAACCAGAAAAAGGAAGAATTTATTTCTAAAAAAGGTCCATTATTTTCAAATTTTATTTTGGCAGATGAAATTAATAGAGCTCCAGCAAAAGTTCAAAGTGCTTTGTTGGAAGCTATGCAAGAAAGACAAATTACTATTGGAGATAAAACTTATAAACTCCCAGAACCCTTTTTAGTAATGGCTACCCAAAATCCTATTGAACAAGAAGGAACCTATCCTCTTCCTGAAGCCCAGGTTGATAGATTTATGTTAAAAGTTGTTCTTCCCTATCCTAACAGAGAAGAGGAGAAATTAATTGTAAGAGCAAATGTTTCTAGTGAAGGCTTTCCAACACCAAATAAAGTAGTAGATCCAAAACAAATTATTAAAGCGAGAGATATCGTCAAACAAATTTATATGGATGAAAAAATTGAGAAATATATTATTGATATTGTTTATGCTAGTAGAGAGCCTGAATATTATCAGTTAGATGAGATAAAACACTTTATTTCTTTTGGAGGTTCGCCAAGAGCTAGTATTTCACTTGCAAGCGCTGCAAAAGCTTATGCTTTTTTGAAAAAAAGAGGATATGTTATCCCAGAAGATGTTAGAGCAGTTTGTGCCGATGTCCTTAGACATAGAATTGGACTTTCTTATGAAGCTGAAGCTGAAAATATTACGACAGAAAATGTGATAACCACAATTCTTAACAAAGTTGAAGTTCCTTAACAGTATTCAAGATTTTGGAAACTAGCGAATTATTAAAAAAAGTACGTAAAATTGAGATCAAGACCAAAGGTTTATCCAAACAGGTTTTTTCTGGAGAATACCATTCTGCATTCAAAGGTAGAGGAATGGCTTTTTCGGAGGTAAGAAACTACATACCAGGAGATGAAATAAGAACCATAGACTGGAATGTAACTGCAAGATTTAACGAACCTTATGTCAAAGTATTTGAAGAAGAGAGAGAGCTAACAGTAATGCTTATAGTAGATATTTCTGGTTCTGAATCTTTTGGATCAGATGAATTATTGAAAAGAGAATTTATTGCAGAAATAGGGGCTGTTTTGGCATTTTCTGCCACTCAAAATAACGATAAGATTGGTGCGATTTTATTTTCAGATCAAATTGAACTTTACATTCCGCCAAAAAAAGGAAGAAAGCATATTTTAAGAATTATTAGAGAACTAATTGAATTCAAGCCAAAGTCAAATCTTACAAATATTGGAGAAGTTGTACAACACTTCAACAATTTAGTAAAGAAAAGAGCAATAGCATTTTTAATTTCTGATTTTATTGGACAAAATTTAGAAAAAGCTTTAAAAATAACAGCAAAAAAACACGACTTAATAGCTCTAAGGATTTTTGACCAACGTGAAAAAGAATTGCCTAATATGGGCCTTACTCTATTTGAAGATGGAGAAAGTGGAAAGAGAAGGTGGATCAATACTAGTAAAAAAAGGGTTAGAGAAACCTATTACAATAATTCTCTATCTAGAGAACACAATATTCTAGAAATTTTTAAGAAATCTAAAGTGGACCATGCCAATATTTGTATACAGTCGGGATATATTCAACCATTAATGAATCTTTTTAAAAAACGTTGAAGAACCTAATCTATATATTGCTATTTATTCCTCTTGGTATTTTCTCTCAAAATATTGATTTCACGGCTAAAGCATCCAAAAATAAAATAATCATTGGGGAACCAACTACTGTCACCTTAGAATTTAAATTTCCTGCAAGTCAATTAATTGACAGTGTAGAATTTCAACTAGCTAATAGCACAGACACATTGGGAAATAATTGGGAATTGTGGGGGAAAAGCATTTTAGAAAAAAATTCTTATCAAGAAGATAATGGAGCGTTTTTTGTATCATTTACTCAGGATTTTACCATTGCAAATTTTGATACTGGAAGCTATACCTTCCCTCCTAGCATTGCTGTTTTTAACTCTAATAAATTGTTTTCTAATTCTTTAGAATTTACAATAGAATTGGATCAGATCGATGAAAAAGCATTTATAAAAAATATAAAACCAATCAAAGAAGTTTCAATTTCTTGGTATGAATATCTAATTCATTTTATTAAAAAATATGGTTGGTGGATATTGGTAATTTTGATTTTTATTCCTGCAGGAATATATCTTTACCAAAAATTTTACAAAAAGAAAATCAATTCTATT
Source organism: Flavobacteriales bacterium (assembly GCA_016780365.1). Lineage (GTDB taxonomy): Bacteria > Bacteroidota > Bacteroidia > Flavobacteriales_D > Parvicellaceae > MED-G20. The sequence continues at coordinate 6,706 of JADHMB010000041.1, read as the reverse complement.
TCTATTCCAAGTATTCCACTGGAAGTTACTTTATTAGAATCTTTAAAAAATATAGAAGAAAAGAAATATTGGGAAAATGGTCGTTTTAAGAAGTACTACAGTGAACTTTCTAATGTTCTCTGGCAATTTTTAGAGTATAGATATTCCATTCAAACTTTTGAAAAGACAAGTGGAGAGATATTAGAAAGCTTAAAATGGTCTGAAATACCCAACAAATATCCTTCTGAATTGTCTCGTTTTTTCGAGATTTCGGACGGAGTTAAATTTGCAAAATTCAATCCTTTACAAAAAGATAATATTCATTCTCTTGAGTTAATAAAAGAACTTATAACTAACCAAAGATTAGACCTCATATCAATGGATTCAAACAAAACTCCCGAAAATGAATAGTTGGTTGGGAAAATATCAATTTAATGATCCATGGGCTTTGTGGTTGCTTTTATTTGTCCCAGTATCTATTGGAATTTATTATTGGATGTATTCTAAAAAAAATGAACCTCTTAAAATTTCAAGTATTGATTTTTTTGATGGAATATCTAACAAGTGGACCCCATTAGTTCCACATTTTAGTTTTTTTGCCAAACTTGTTGGAATAAGTTTAATGATAATAGCGATGGCTAGACCACAAATTGCGATGGAAGCGCATTCAGAAACTGAACTTTATAAAGAAGGTATTGATATAATTATTTCTATGGATGCCTCTGGAAGTATGCTCGCAAAAGATTTCTCTCCAAACAGATTTGAAGCGTCTAAAGATCTGGCCAAAGAATTTGTAAAAGATAGAAAAAACGACAGAGTTGGATTGGTTATTTTTGAGGGCGAATCTTATACTCAGTGTCCATTAACTTCCGATAGAGATGTGCTTATAGAGCTCATAGAATCTGCTGAACAAGGTATTGTTGAACAGGGAACTGCAATTGGAATGGGATTGGCTACTGCAATTAATAGACTAAGAGAAAGTGAAGCTCCAAGTAAAGTAATAATTCTACTTACAGATGGTGTTAATACCCACGGCAAAATACATCCATTAAATGCTACAGAAATAGCTAAAGAATTTAATATTAGAGTTTATACTATTGGAGTTGGAACCAACGGCAAGGCAAAAACACCAGTTGCAATAGATCCGTTTTCCGGGAAATATATTTACGATTTGGTAGACGTAGAAATAGATGAAAAAACACTTAAAACCATTGCATTAGAAACGGGTGGTAAATATTTTAGAGCAACGGACAACAATAAACTAAAAGAAGTCTATAAAGAAATTAATGAACTGGAGAAAGCAAAAATAAAAACCATAGAATACGATATTGACTTGCCTGAAAAAGCAAATGTTTTTATTGTATTAGGATTAATTTTTTTATTACTTGAATTCTTTATTTCCAAATATTTTATGCCAAGTATTTCATGACCATCAATAAGAAAAAATATTATTTTAAGACATCCAGTTCTATAATAGGTTTGATTATTGTAGAGTTACTTTTTTGGATTACTACTTTCTCTATTTACCAGTATTTAACATTGAATGTTACAGAATTTAGATTTGAACATCCCAATATTTTATGGATGTTATTAATCATTGTTCTTTTAAATATTTTATGGGTAAGAAACAAAATTTGGAAAAAAAAGGCGATTAGCAATTTTGCAGAAATAAATACCTTAAGTAAGATATTTAATGGTTTTTCAAACAATCGGTCTTCTTTAAAATTTTTCACTTTTAGAATTGCAATTGGACTACTAATTATTGCTGCTTCAAATCCTCAATATGGTGAAAATGAAAGAACTGTAGTATCTAAAGGAATAGATATAATGGTAGCATTAGATATTAGTAAAAGTATGATGGCAGAAGACCTTGTACCAGATTACAATAGACTAGATATTGCAAAATTAGCTATCGGCAAATTGATGAACGAGCTTAGAGGAGACCACGTTGGGATTGTAGTTTTTGCTGGAGAAGCCTACAAACAACTTCCACTAACACCAGATTATCAAGTTGCTAAGCTTTTTCTCAAAAGTGTAGGGTCGGATATGATTTCTTCACAAGGAACAGATATTGGCAATGCAATTGAACTTTGTATGAGTTCTTTCAGTGAAGATAGAAAAACAAACAAGGCAATTGTAATTATATCTGATGGTGAGGACCATGAAGAAATGGCAATAGAAGCAGCTGAAGATGCAAGTGAAAATGGAGTAGTTATATGTACCGTTGGTATGGGTTCTGAAAAAGGAGTACCTATTCCCATTATTAGAAATGGAAGAAAAGTTGGTATAAAAAAGGACCAAGACGAATTAACAGTTTTGACCAAATTAAATGAAGAAAATTTAATTCAAATTGCAGAAGCAGGTAATGGAACTTACACCAAAACCAAAGGATTAAATCTAGATTTAAGAAAAATCCTAGATAGAATTAATAAAATTGAAAAAACATCCTTAAAAAAAGATAGGTACTCTACCTATGATGACCAATTTCAATGGTTTTTAATTCCAGGGATATTGTTGTTACTTTTAGACTTTGTAATTTTTGAAAAAAGAGGGAAAATTGACGATCAATTAGTTTTATTTAAATGATATACGAGAAAAAAACATATATAGGCATCTTATTTTTCATTGTAGCTTCTCTACAATTCCCTGGACAAACTATAGAGAGCAAACTGAAACTTAACGAAGGTAATCAGGCTTACAAAAATGGAGATTTCAATAAATCTTCCTCAAATTATGAAAAGTCTATTTCTGAAGATAAAAAAAATCTAGCTGCATTCTATAACAGTGGAAATGCATCTTATATGTCAGGAGACTTTGAAAGTGCAAGAGAAAGTTTCAATAGTTTTATTTCCAAAACAAACAATATTGACGACAAATCAAAAGCACATTACAATATTGGAAACTCTTTCCTTACAGAGTATGCAAAAGAAGCCAAAGAAAAAGGGCAAGCTCCTTCATCAGATATTTTAAAAAATGCAATAAAAGAGTACCAACAATCTCTTAGGTTCAATCCCAAAGACAAAGATGCCAGATATAATTTATCTTATGCAATGAAGCTTTTACAAGACCAAGAAAAGCAGGAACAAGAAAATAAGGACCAGAACAAAGACCAAGAAGATAAAGAGGATCAAGATAATAAAGAACAGGACAACAAAGAAAAGAAGGACCAGGACCAAAAAGAAAAAGACGGGAAAGACAAGGAGAAACAAGATCAAAAAGACAACGAAGATAAAGAGAAGGAAAACAAACAAGAACAAGAGAATAAAAAGCAGGAAGAAAAAGACAAAAAGCAAAATGCAAAACCTAATGAAACCAAAGAACAGGCTATAAAAAACCTAGATGCAATCAATAACGACGAACAAAAAGTACTTTTAAAAGTGAATAGAAAAAAAGGAGATCAAAAAAAGAAGAGTAAAACCAAAGATTGGTAAATGATTAGATTATTCAATTACATATTACTAATTACCTGTTTTACTAATTTTCAAGCGCAAGATTTTGTTTTTAAAGCCTATGTAGACCAAAATAATATATCTACTGATGATTACATTAGATTTACTGTTGAATCTAGTGAGAGAGTACGACTAGACAACCTTCAATTCCAAAATTTTTCAATTAGACAAGGCCCTTTTACAAGTTCTTCAAGCCAGACAACTATTATTAATGGGAAATTTCAATCTAAGAACGAATACAAATCAACTTTTGTATTAGCCCCAAAAAAGCCAGGTAAATTGGTTATTGCAGCAATAAAAGTAAGTTATAACGGGAAGGACTATAATACTGAAAAAATTATAGTTAATGTTGGACAAGGGCAGAAAAATAACTCTTCTAACGCTAATAAAGGTTCTAATAATAGTAAATTATTTGCAAAAATATCTTGTTCAAAAACCAATCCGTATATCGGGGAAAACATACTTGTGAATTACAAAATATATCAATCTTCATACCATATAAGAAATTTGGAAATCACGGATTACGATCTTCCTATGAGTAACGATTTTTGGACAGAGCTATTAGAACCTAAAAATAAACAGTGGAAAGAAGGACAAGAAATAATCAACGGAATTGCTTTTAGGGTTTTTACTCTTAAAAAAGAAATAATATCTCCTCAGAAATCTGGAAAACTAACCATTCCTTCTTTTGAAGTTTCTACTGTAATCAATAGAGATTTCTTTAATAGAGGTGTTTCAAAAATAATTAAGAGCAATAGTCCAGTGCTTAGAGTAAAGAAACTTCCAGAAAACGCACCTAGAAGTTTCAATGGACAAGTCGGAAGCAATTATAAAATGAAGGTTAACATAAGTAAAAATGAATTAGAGGTAGATCAAGCTCTAGATTTTGAAATTAAAATTTCTGGAAATGGAAATCTAAAACAATTAAAATTTCCAAATATAGATTTCCCAAAAGATCTTGAAAAATATCCCGAAGAAATTAAGTCAAGAATTCAACTTTCTGAAAATGGTGTTTCTGGAAGAAAAACTCTAAATCAACTCTTAATACCAAGGTTTCATGGCGACTATGAGATTCCTTCTTTTGATTTTTGTTATTTCGATGTTAGAAGCAAAAAATATATAACTCTTAGCCATCCTTTAACCACTATCAAAGTAAATAAGAGTAAAAGTTCATCACCTTCTAATTTTGAAGCCAATAGTTCTGGAAAAATAAAAGCAGTTGACCAAGAAGATGTAGAATTGATGAATGAAAATATTCACCATATAAGAACCAAAACAAAATTGTATGACTTTTCAAATCCAATTTTTGGAACTACTTTTTATTGGTCTGTAATGGGCTCTTTTCCTATTATACTCCTATTATTAATCCTATTTTTAAATAACAAAGACCGATTTTTAAATAAAGAAAAAACCCATATGAGAAAGACAATTAAGCAAGTTCAAAAGGGTTTTAAGGAAATTAAGCAGAGTTATAGCACCATGGATAACAATGACTTCTTTAAAGAGGTTTATAATCTCTGGAACGTCTATCTATTGAATAAGTATGAGATTAAGCTTTCCGATCTTAACCGAGAAAAAATAAAAGCAATTCTCATAGAATCAAATGTGCCTAAAGAAAATGTAGAAGCAATGGATAAAATTCTGAATGTCTGTGAAATGGCTCAATACAGTCCACTTTCGAATGAAGATGCTGAAAAAACGTTAGAAGATTGTGAAGATCTCATTAAAAAATTTGAGGGAAATGTTGCTTAAGTATTTTAAACCCATATTATTGATATTAGCTTTTACAAATGTAATGGGGCAAAATAGTTACCAAACATTTGACAAGGCCAATTCATTTTACGAAACTAAGCTTTACGACTCTTCAAAAACTCTCTATCTAGAACTTTACCATAATGGAATGATAAGTAAAGAATTGTTTTTAAACTTAGGCAATAGCTATTTCAAACTAGATAGTCTACCTGCTGCCATACTTTTCTACGAAAAAGGTCTAAAAATTGCACCTGGAAATAAAGATTTGACCCATAACTTACAATTTTGTAATACCTTACTTAAAGACAAGAATTCTATTAAAAAATCAATTTTAATAAACGAGTTAATACTTAGTTTTTTAGGAAAATCTCCAAATTACTGGGCATATTCTTCTATTGTTGTAATGTTTATTACTTGTTTACTATTTATATTTTATTGGATAACCCCCAAAAGTTTTTGGAAAAAAATCTACTTTTATTCTTCTACTATAACCTTACTTTTACTCATTGTTACCATTGGATTAAGTGCAATTAGTAAATCAAAAGTAAGTGAATCTAAGTATGGAATTATTTTTTCTCCTACTACTAAAGTTATGGTTGAACCTTCCTTAAGTTCATCTACCACCTATCAACTTCATGAAGGGTCCAAAGCAAAAATAACAGGTGAAAATGAAAACTGGTATGAAATCTCTTTCAACGATCGCAAGGGTTGGGTAGAAAAAATTTATTTAAAGAAAATATAATGAATAAGAAGGAAAAAGTTCAATTTGTAATAGATGAACTTGAAAAGTTATACCCAAAAACTCCAGTCCCTTTAAATCACCACGATCCATTCACACTTTTAATTGCAGTTTTGCTTTCTGCTCAGTGTACAGACGAAAGGGTTAATAAAATTACACCTATACTATTTAAAAAAGCAGACAACCCATTTGATATGGTGAAATTATCTGTGGAAGAAATAAAAGCAATTATTAGACCATGTGGATTATCTCCAAAAAAATCAAAGGCAATTTTTGATCTTTCTCACATTCTTATCGCCAAATACAATGGTGAAGTCCCCAAAGAAATAATTCTTCTTGAAGAACTTCCTGGAGTTGGTCACAAAACAGCTTCGGTAGTAGTAAGTCAGGCTTTTGGTCAAGCGGCATTTCCAGTAGACACCCACATTCATCGTTTAATGTACAGGTGGGGTTTTACCAATGGAAAAAATGTTGTTCAAACTGAAAAAGATGCCAAAAGATTGTTTCCTGAAAATATTTGGAATAAACTTCATCTTCAAATCATTTTTTATGGAAGAGAGTATTCTCCAGCTCGTGGACCAAAAAAAGACAAAGATTTCATTACTATGAAAATTGGCAGAAAATCTGTAATTTCGTATTATAAATAACTTTTTTATGAAAAATGCTTTTTTTTATATTTCAATTTTAGTTGCATTTAATTCTTATTCTCAGAGCTTTAGTGTGCAACAAAACAATGTTTCTTTATCTGGTCTTCCTACAGATAACGATTTTTCTGAAAACACATATC
>JADHMB010000040.1 GCA_016780365.1 Flavobacteriales bacterium | reverse complement strand
GTAACGAATTGGATACTTCAAAATTGTTTCAAATGGTAAGGATTCCTTCGGGTTCTTTTTTAATGGGGTCTGAAGATGACTCTATGGCACTTCCAAGAGAAAAACCAGCTCATGAAGTTGAAGTTAATAGTTTTTATATGGATGTTCATGAAGTTACCAATTCTCAATTTAAAAAATTTGTTGATGCCACTAATTACATTACTATAGCCGAACGTCCCATTGACTGGGAAGAGATGAAAAAACAACTTCCTCCAGGAACTCAAAAGCCATCAGAAGATGATTTAAAACCAGGCTCTTTGGTCTTTAGTTCCCCAAAAAATGTTGTCAATTTAGCTGATTTTTCAAATTGGTGGAAATGGGTAAAAGGTGCATGCTGGAAGCATCCTTTAGGACCAGAAAGTGGAATAGCTAATAAAGCCAATCATCCTGTGGTCCAAATTGCTTACCAAGATGCTTTAGCATACGCAAATTGGGCTGGTAAAAGATTACCAACTGAAGCAGAATGGGAGTGGGCTGCAAAAGGCGGACTTTTATCCAATCATTACCCATGGGGAAATGAAAAAGTTAGTAGCGGAGAAGCTAAATGTAACTACTGGTCAGGAACATTTCCTGTAGAAAATTCTAAAGAAGATGGATTTTATTATACTGCACCTGTTATTAGTTACAAAACAAATGGTTACGGATTATATAATATGGCAGGAAATGTATGGGAAATTTGTTCAGACTGGTTTGATGAAAATTATTATCAAGATTGCTATAAATTAGGGCTAATTAAAAATCCTCAAGGTCCTAGTAAAAGTAATTACAGTATGGAGCCTTACGAGAAAAAAAGAGTAACCAGGGGAGGTTCTTTTCTTTGTAACGACAGTTATTGCGCAAGCTACAGAGTAACTGCTAGAATGCCTTTTTCTGAAGATTCTGGAACAAACCACACAGGATTTAGATGCGTTTCTGATATTAAAAAGTAAGCTTTACAGTACCTTTGCTCCATTATTGGTTTTAACAATATGTGGAGTTAATTTGATATTAAACTTCTCTAAATAAGCCTGAGAAATATCGTTTATGAAAAGATCTACATAATCTTCTTTTACAATATTTAAAGTACACCCACCAAATCCTCCGCCCATCATTCTCGCTCCTTTTACTGATGAATTATTTATTGTAAAATCAACAAGGAAATCCAACTCTTTACAACTAACTTCATAAAGATTTCTTAATCCTTCATGAGAACTATAAAGTAAATTACCTAATTGAACTACATCTTCATTTTTAAGATAATCTACTGCTTTTAGAGTTCTTTGATTTTCTTCACTAGCAAAGACAGCTCTTTTATAATGATTAAGAGGAAGATTTGTTTTAAATTCATTAATTATTTCAATAGGAACATCGCATAAAAACTTATATTCTGGATACTTAAGCTTTATAGAATCTAAAGCCGATTGGCATTCTTGGGTTCTCACATTATATTCACTTGTAGATAGATTATGAGAAATATTTGTGTTCAATAAAACTATTTTATGATTTAATAATTTTGCTGGAACTAATTTGTGCGTAATTTTTTGACAGTTGAGCAATAAAAAGTGGTTGTCTATGCCGTTAATTACCGCATATTGGTCCATTATTCCACATTTAGTACCTGCAAAATCATGTTCAGCACGTTGGCAAAGGGATATAATTTCTTGATTGCTTAAATTCAATTTTAAAAGTTCGTTAACTCCCTTCGCAAAGCCACATTCTAAAGCTGCAGAAGAACTAATTCCAGAACCTACAGGAAGATTACTTTTAAATACACAATCAAAACCTTGGATTTTATCTGGACAAAGGAGGTTTATATAATATAGAACGCCTATTAAATAATTGTGCCATGAAATAGGACTTTTATCAAGTTTATTTATTTCAATTTTTAATGGATTGTCAAATGCCATTGATTGAACGTGAATAAGATTGTCTTTTCTTTTTTTAAATTTAAAATGAATCACTTTATCAATAGCTGCAGGAAGAACAAACCCACCATTATAATCTATATGTTCTCCAATCAGGTTAATTCTACCCGGAGACTCGACTTCAATGTCTGGTAAAAAATTTAGAAATTTTTCCAATTTAATAGCCTGTATTTTGTATTAAGTTTGAATTTAATTCCATTTCGTTAAATGGAATAGGCCATCTTATTTCATGAGATGAAAATTGCCCTTGTGGATTTCCAGAATTAGACCAGGTGTTCTGAGAAGAATTTATTCCTTCAAAATATTTTCCAAAGCGAATTAAATCGTTTCTTCTCCAACCCTCTAGACAAAGTTCTTTTCTCCTTTCGCTTAGAATTTCATTAAAATTGAATTCTTGTGATCCAACAATAAGATTTGGTAATAAGGAGTCAGCTTTTATTTCATCAGGAAATATTCTAGCCCTTGCTCTTAATAAATTAACAGTAGCATCTGCATCGGCTTGACTAAAGACATTTTCTCCATTTAAAGCTTCGGCATACATTAATAATACATCTGCATATCTTATGTAAGGCTGATCGATTGGAGTATCTGAACCCCAATTACTGGGTTTTATATTATGCCATTTCCATGGTTTCCATGCAGCTTTATTTCCCTGATTTCTATGAGAAGTATTGAACATTCCATCTTCAGGACTGCAATCGCATTGATTTACATTGTGCTTGGCCACATTATTTCTAGATCTAATATCATCTTCAGTATAAGATTGAGCAAAATCATAATTGTTTCTTCCACCATTAAAAAAATTGTCAGCTACACCACCAAACCCAGAGTCTGGACCTGCCAATTCTAAGTTAATAAACCAATTGTTTCCAGCTGCACCACCATTAATAGTTTGACCTTGAGGTCCAAATAATGTCCCCAAATTACTGCCTTGATTTAACCCTGGACCAGCTGCACCAATTGAAAAAACAATTTCTTCACTTTGCTCATAATCTACTGTAAATAGATCAGGATAATAGCTTACAAGATCATATACGCCACTATTAATTACAGATTCAAGTTTGTTGGCTGCTAAACCGTATTTGTCAGTTTCGTTGAGGGGATAACCTGTCATTTGCAGATATACTTTTCCTAATAAAGCTTGTGCAGCTCCCTTGGTTGCTCTTCCTTGGCCTTGAACCTCATCAAGCACAGACTCTGCAAAAAGCAAATCTTCAATTATTTGATTGTATACTTCTTTAGCTGATGACTGGGATACTTCAAAGTTTCCAATATCTTCTGATTTTGACTCTTCTAAAATAAGTGGAATATTTTCCCAGGTTGATACCAAGCTAAAATAAAGCATTGCTCTTAAAAACTTGTGTTCTCCAATATATTTATTTTTTAAATCTTCATCAATTTGTTCAGAATTCATAGCATCAATTCTTTCAATCCCACTGTTAATTCTATTTATGGATCTGTATAAGTTCCGCCAGACATTAAGTATTAAATTATTAGAAGTTGTAAATGAATGAAGATAAATAGATCTTATACTAGCTCCCCAGTTTGGAATAACAATTTCATCCGTACCAATTGTGCCCCATAATAAAAGCCATCCATCAAAATCGCTAGCCAAAACTTTAATCTGAGCATAATTCCCAACTGTGTATAACTCAGCTCCTGAAGCATCCACTAAAATTTGGTCAGGACTAGCAAAGACTGAAGGCTCCTCTTCAAGGAATTTTTTACAAGAAAAAGTCAATACAATTAAAAATGCAATTAAAATTTTAGAAGTTTTTTTAATAATCATTTAAAATAAATTTAAAAATTAATTTTTGCGCTTATCGTGTAAGTTCTAGCTCTTGGATAGGCATCTACGTCTAAACCAGGAGTTAATTGATTTCTGCCAACGCTTACATCTGGATCCCATCCAGAATAATTGGTCATTATAAATAAATTATTAACGGTGGCATTTAGCCTAACATTCTTGATTTTTTTTAATTTTTTTGGAGGAACCTTATATCCAATAGATAAATTATTTAGTCTTAAATAAGAACCATCTTCAATGTAGTAGGAATGAGCTGCACCAGCAAAATCACCACTTGCACCTGCATTAAATGAAGTTAGTGTATTGTTAGGATTTTCTGGATCCCATCTTTCTCTAACCATACCAAATTTATTATTCCAGGCATTAGCTGTATTAGTTGCTTTAGGAATGTTTTTATTGTAAATATCGTTTCCGTAAGAAAAACTAAACTGCATAGATAAATCAAACCTGCCATAGCTGAAAGTATTAGAAATTCCTCCAAAGAACAGTGGTTGTGTATTTCCAATAATTACTCTATCATCATCATCTATTACTCCATCTCCGTTTTGGTCTTTATATTTTGACATTCCTGGTCTATATTGGTTGCTATTTGCGATTAATGAATTTGTAACAACACCATCTTTAAGAGTGTAATTATTTAAAGTATACCAAAAAGCACCATCTCCATTGTTTGCAGCAGCAGCATCATTGTAAATTTTATCTCTTGCTTCTTCATTAGTTAGTCCATCAAACTCAACAAAATCTTCATATGAATATACTCCATCATATTCTATACCGTGAATGGACCCTATTGGTTGTCCTACTTGAATTATGTAGTCATTATTAATTCCTTGGGCACCGATAGATGATATGAAAAAACGATCTGCGTCTCCAAGATTAATAACTTCATTTTTATTGAATGAAATATTAAAATTGGCATTCCAATTAAATTTTTTCTTTTCTATTAATGAAGCCATTGCTGCAAATTCAAAACCATTATTTTTGACTTCACCAACATTTTGCCAAATGGTTGTATATCCAGATGTTGATGGTACAGGTACCTGGAGAAGAAGATCACGAGTATTTTTAACATAATAGTCCATTTCTACATTTAAACGGTCTTCAAAAAAACTAAGTGAAAGTCCAACATCTGATTGAACGGTTGTTTCCCATGTTAAGTCTGTATTTTGCATATTTGTTAGTGTAGCTCCGTTGGTTACTTGACTCCCTTCAAAGACGTAATTTTGTGCTCCAGCTTGTTCAAGTGAAATAAAGTTAGGGATTGAATTATTTCCAGTAATTCCATAACTGGCTCTTAATTTTGCATTTGAAATAAAATTTACATTTTGCATGAATTTTTCTTTAGAAAACTTCCATGCAGTTCCTATAGAAGGGAAAAATCCCCATTTGTTCCCTTTTGCAAATTTTGATGATCCATCTCCTCTAGCACTTATCGTAAATAAATATTTATGAAATGCATCGTATTGAGCTCTTCCTAAAAACGAAAGTAAGGTTGTTCTATTGGCATTGGTAGAATTTGGAAGAGTAACCTGAGCCGATTGCATATTGTCAAGATTTACACCTGGAATTGGAAACCCAGTTGCAATGGATTGTCTACGTTTAGTTTCGCTTAGCTGTTGCTCATGTACTAGAGTAGTAATGACTCTATGATCGTCAGAAAAATTTTTGGTAAAATCCATACTATTGGCCCAATTCATACTTTGAAAAGTATTACTTGTAATTACTGCACGTCCATTAGTTGCCCTAGTCCATCCAATCTTATTAGAAAACCAGGCTCTATCCTCAGAATCTCTTTTGAAACCTGTTACAAGGGTTTTAAATTTAATATTTTTATTAGGCTTATATTCAAGAAAACTATTGGTAAAGGCTTGAATTCCTGTACCGTCATTAAGATTTTCTGCTAAAATTCTGTTTGGATTACTTATATCTCCATTATTACCTTCAATTAGTAAGCCATTTTCATCGTACACGTTTCCTTCCCACTGCCTTGGAGATTGAACAGGAGCAAATAAAATTGTACTGGTAATAAGACCAGCTCTTCCTTGATTATTATTTGTTGAAGCGGAAACAATTCCAGATCTATTGGTGTATCCAACATTCATCATAAAACCAGTTTTAAACTTCTTTTTAAAAGTTTGTGACATGTTGAATACCGCTGTTGCTCTTTGTAAACTTGTGGTTTTAATAATTCCTTCTCTATCTTGATATGAAAATGAAGCATTATAATTATGTTTATCAGTTCCTCCGTTAATAGCAAATTTATAATGGTTGGTTATTGCAGCTCTTGTTATTTCATCTTGCCAATTAGTTACTACAATTCCAGAATCCCCTAATTCAACAGGAATGTATTCTCCAGTTAATTCATCAATTTTTCTAAAAGAAGTTGCTAGAAATAAATTTTGACCGTCTAATCCAGGTCTCCATGGAGCATAGTCATTTCTATATTCAATAAACTCTTTCTCAGATAGAATATCTAATTTTTTGGAAAGAGTACTTACGCTTGTATAATGTTCAAAAACAACATTATCTCTTCCTTTTTTTCCTTTTTTGGTAGTAATTATTACAACACCATTTGCCCCTCTAGACCCATAAATAGCAGTTGCAGAAGCATCTTTTAATATATCTATAGACTCAATGTCACCTGGATCTAATGCAGAGAGTGGACTAGATGTACTATTACCTTCTCCAATGTTTTCTGAACTTCCAGAAATAGGTATACCATCTAAAACATATAGTGGATCACTGGCCGCATTTAAAGATGTTCCACCACGAATTTTTACTTTAAAACTAGCATCAGGACCTCCTTCAGAAGCAACAACTTGCACACCTGCCATTTTATTTGCTAACTGTTCTTCAAAAGTTAGGGATTTAATTTTTTCTAATTCGTCTGATTTAATAGACCCTATTGACCCAGTTAAATCTTTCCTTTTAAGAGATCCATAACCAATTACGACAGCATCCTCTAATAATTTGTTGTTTGGGTTAAGCTCGATATTTAAAATTCCATTTTTAATATTTTGAACGGCAACCTCTTTATTTTTAAAACCAACAAATGAAAAAATTAATGTGTCATTATTATCAGCATTAATTGTAAAACTTCCATCGGCTTTAGAAACTACAACATTTAAGCTGTTTCCTTTTTCTCTAATGTTACAGAAAGGTAACCCCGAGCCATCATCTCCATATACCGTTCCTTTTATTTCAGTTTGAGAATATCCAACAATATTTATTAAAATAATTGCCAGAGAAAATATCAATCTATTAAAATTATTCATGGTTTTTTTAAATAGAAATTTTCTATAAAACTTATTAATTGTGCTTTAGATGTTAATATTACGTAAATTATCAAATTTACTTTGATTTAAGCACATAAAAGCTAGTAGGTTTTAGCTTTAATAGCTCATAAATTATCATTAATTTAGTTAAAAAGATAAAATTTAAGGTAAAAATACAAATAATAGATACCTTGAAATTGTTGTTAAATAATTTTTTAGTGAAGAGTAAACATATTTTTTTAATACTATTTTTTTTTATTACTGAGTTTGGTTTTACTCAAGATTTGACAAGTATTTCACTTGATGGAAAATGGGAAGTTATTTACGATTATGATAATAAAAGCGGTTCTCATAATATTGGTGAAATAACAAAACTTTTTGATTCTAATAATCCTGAAGTTGTAAAAGTTCCATCGTGTTTAGAGTCCGTAAAAAAAGATTTTGAAGGAGTTGCTGTTTATAAAAAATCTTTTCTAATCCCGGAAATATGGGAAAATCGAAATATTGAAATCACCTTTAATGCAGTCAATTATTTGGCAGAAGTATGGTTAAATAATGAAGTGGTTGGAACTCACAAAGGAGGATATACGCCATTTACATTTAGATTAAACGAAACTGTAAAAGTAGGAGATACCAATACAATTTTCTTGCGAGCTGTAACTCCAATAGTTTTAACTGATCAGAGAATAGATGGAATTGGTAGACTTGAAGTGCCCTCATGGAGGGGAGCAATAAATGGAGGAATATGGCAAGGAGTGTACTTAAAATCTTTTGGGAAAATTAAGGTTGAAGATGTTTTCATAAAATCTGATTATCAAACTCATGTTGTTAATCTTGAAATTAACCTTGAAAATACAATCAGTAAAGATGCCTTGTCAGAAATGAAAATTAAGTTTTATGATTCAAATAACAACCTTATCAAAAAATTGGAATCTCAAATAAACTTAAATCCTGGACAAAATTTGATAAATCAACAAATAGTAATTGAAAATGCCAAAAATTGGGAACCCAATTCTCCCAATCTTTATAAAGTTCAAGTTGAAGTAAATCATGCTGCTAACAAAAGTGATTATTGGTCTTATAAATTTGGGTTTAGAGAATTTACAATGAAAAATGGAAAATTCTTTTTAAACGGAAATGAATTTTTTCTCAAAGGAGCTTTTTTTGAAGGATTGTACCCAAATGGAGTTGGATATCCAGATAATGAAGAAATGGCTCGAAAAGAGATTCAAATGGCTTTAGATGCAGGTTTTAATATGATAAGACCTTGGAGAAAACCTCCACCAGAAATGTGGCTAGATTTATGTGATCAAATGGGAGTATTAACCATAGGTAGTATAGCAATCGAGTGTATGCATAGGCCTATTGCCACTCCTTCATTACCAGAAATGGTTGAAATTGAGGTTAGAGAGAGTATTCTAAGAGATAGAAATAGGACTTGTGTAATTCAATGGGAACTATTTAACGAACTTTGGCAGCCTGTCCTTAAACAAATGATGCATCCAATGGCTTTATTAGCAAGAAAAATCGATCCTACAAGAATTATTTTAGATGAATCTGGAGGTTTCGCAGATGGCGCAAATTTCTATCTACCTTATCAAAATACTGCTACAAAATTTAATGATATTCATAATTATCCAGGATGGCGCGTTTTTGAAAATTGGATAAGTGCTTTTGAAGGAGTGGGGTTAGACGAAGAAGAAAAGAAATTAAGAAATCTTCCTATGAAGGGTCCAGGGAATAATGTAGTTCCTGGACTGCCAGTTTTTTTATCTGAAATTGGCTATGGTAGCATTCCAGATTTTCAAAAAACAAATACAATTTTTAAACAACAAGGCAATCCACTAACAGCTACTTACAGAGATCATATGGAACTAGAAAAGGCTTATAATCAGGCATTAATTGAGTCAGGATTTGATAAGCAATATAGAACTGTTTCAGAGCTGGCAACATTACAGCATAATTTTCATGGACGTTTGAATAGAAGAATGCTAGAAGGAGCAAGAATTAATCCTCTTTTATCAGGATATTGCGTACATGCATTATGTGGAGGAGACTGGGTACTGGGCGCAGGCTTGATTGATGTTTGGAGAAACCCAAAGGGAGCTGTTTACACGGAAACTGCAAAAGCAAACCAAGAAAGAATATTAGTTATGCGAGCCAATCCAAGGAATCTTTATGCTGGAGAACAAATTAATCTGGAAACTTTTATTGTAAATGAATTGGATAATTTTTCTGGAAATTTAATTATTTCTTTAGAGTCAGTTGATGGAACCAAGTTTTGGACTAAAAATGAAAATATTAAAGTAAATCATGGAATAAATATGTCTGATAAAATAGATATTCCCAGCGATGAATTAATTGGGAAGTATTTTATTAAGGGTCTGCTTAAAGATAATATGGGGAAAATTATTTATGAATCTAAAATTCCTGTTAATGTTTATGATAGTTCATCTATAGATGGTAAAAAGAACTTATATGTTTTAGAATCCAATAATCAATTGGCTGATTTTCTGAATAATCAAGGAATTTTATTTAACAAATATTCTAATCAAACGGATGGAAAAGGACTAATTATCGTAGGGCAATTAAATGATAAGTCTGATAATTTTATTTCCAAGCTTGAAAAAGTCAAAGAATTTGCAAGTTCTGGAGGCAATGCTTTGTATTTAGATTATAAAGGAAAGTTCATTATAGATAGAAAGGCACGAAAACTACCTGAAAAACAATTGTCGGATAAATTTCCAATAGGAATGGCTATTATTAATACGAATGGTCTTTGGCAAAGCACCATTCATATGTTAAAAGATAATCCATTATTTGAAGGAATCACCAATAATGATTATATGGACGAAGTATTTGAAAAAGTAGGTCCTACTAAATCATTTTTTATGCCAGAGGGTGAAATTATAGCTGGAGTGATTTCTACTGATAGATATCCAAACCAAGACAATATGCAACGTCATTTTATTGGAGTTGGAGATGTCTGGTATGCCTCTGACTTATCAGAAATAAAATTTGGAGACGGATTATTGGTACCTACAACATTAAATATTTTAAATCATTTAGGTAAAGATCCAGTGGCAGATAAGTTATTTTTCAACATGATAAATTATTATGGTAAATAAGAAAATAGTTCTATTATCCATTTTTATTTCGCTATCAATTTCAATTTTTTCACAGTTGAGATTAGCAAATATTTTCGGAGATGGTATGGTACTTCAGAGAAATGATTCTATTAATATTTGGGGTTGGTCTAAATCTGGGGATAAAGTATCTGTTTTCTTTCAAGGAGATGAGTACAATACTATTTCTAATAAAGACGGGAAATGGTTAGTTCAAACAAAACATTATTCAGCTGGAGGCCCCTTTAATTTAAAAGTTAAAAATAGTAGCGAGGAATTATTTTGTAAAGATGTATATACTGGTGATGTATGGTTGTGTTCTGGTCAGTCAAATATGCACATGAAAATGAAATCAGTAAAGGAAAATTATCCAGAAGAATTTAACTTAAAAGAAAATAAAAATATACGTTTTGTTGAAGTTCCATCACAAATAAATTTTAACGAGACTGAGTCGGATATAAAGAATACAAACTGGTCAGTTTTAAATTCAAAATCCATATATAAATTCTCAGCAGCAGCATATTTTTTTGCAAAAAATCTTCAACCAAAATTAAATGTCCCAATTGGTTTAATTGTTTCTGCAGTTGGTGGTTCCCCAGTAGAATCTTGGATGAGTGAAAAAAGCGCTTTGAATTACAAAACTGTTGCAAAGAGATTAAGTGAGGCAAAACAAGAAGGTTTTTTACAAAATTTAGAGAAAAAACATAAAGAAAATCGAAACAATTGGTTTTTAGAAGCCGAGGAAAAATTAATTAATAATGATATTTTTTATCAACCTAAATCATTTAATCACACTTATAAATATAAGTGGTTTCCTTTCCATAAACACACTGGAGTTTATTGGTTTAAAAAAGAGTTTTATTTGGATGAAATCTCGCTTACTGATACAAGACTGTATTTGGGTAAAATTGGAGATTCTGACTCTACTTTTTTGAATGGAAAATATATTGGAAATACTTCAAATAGATACGTAGACCGTGAGTACTGGTTTCCGCCAAAACTATTAAAAAAGGGAAATAACACTATAGAAATAAAAGTATATAATTTTCGTTGGAGAGCTGGATTTATGTTTGGTGATATTATGGAATTTAAATCCAAACAAACCAACTTTAGACTTATGGATGAATGGTATTTTGCTGATCTATGCGAAATGCCCTCTCTAAAAGCTGGTGAAAATAAGTTTTGGCGTCCAGTTGGATTATTTAATGGAATGATTGCTCCTTTAAAAAATTTAAAATTGAAAGGTGTAATTTGGTATCAAGGGGAAGCCAATGCTAAAAAAGGTTTGGCATTTGTTTATAGAGATAGGTTCTCAAATATGATTAAGGATTGGAGAAGTTTATTTGAGAAAAAAGATTTGCCATTTTTGTTTGTTCAATTGCCAAATTATTTAAAGTCAAATCCAAACCCTTCAAAAAGTTCATGGGCAATGCTAAGAGAATCTCAGTTAATGGTTTCTAAAGAAGATAATAATAGTATGATTACCAGTATTGATATTGGAGAAGCAAATGATATTCATCCTAAAAATAAGAAAGAAATAGGGAATAGACTTGCTATTGAGGCCATGCGTCTAGCCTATAATGATGGATCAAATCTTAAATTTGACACCTATGTAGACCAAATTTTATTTCAAGACAATCAAGTAAAAGTTTTCTTTTCTGATCAAAAAATAAATTATAAAGGGAAAGGAAATCATTACAATATAGCTATTGCTGGAAAAGACAAAAAATTTTATTGGGCGGACGTTGTTTTAAAGGAGGGTATTTTAATTGCCAAATCTGAAAAAGTAGATAATCCTATTGCTATACGATATGCCTGGTCAAATAACCCTGGGTTTCCCTTATTATATAATAATTTCGATATCCCTATTTCTCCTTTCAGATCTGACGATTGGTAAATATTGTATTTAATATCGGATATTATAAAATCGATTGAGTTTTCAATATTAAATCCACACCCACCATTCAAACAATCACTCGACATTTAGGTTTATTAAACATTAATCATAAAATATTAATTTATTAATTTAATGATAATTAATAATCACTTTTTGATAATAATTAATCTATAATTAAAGAAACATAAAACGTCATAGTAACGTAAATACTTTCAAAATAAAACCTTTTTTTAATAGGTTTTTATGTATGAGTTATTTAATATGATGAATTTTGATCTTAAAAAGTTAATAATCTTTACAATATTAATTTTTTTAAATTTTGTTGTTTCGTCTCAAGAATCCTTAATATGGGATGATTTTGAAAGCTATTCAAATGGCTATGATTTTGTCTCAAATAACAGTTCTAATTGGTGGAATAATGGAGGAACTGGCGGTGGAGGTATAATAACAAATAGTTCTGGAACTGGTTATAATTCGTCGGATGCTTACATGAAAAGCGGAGATGGTTGGAATAAATTTCAATATAATTTTTCTCCAACTAATGGTTTTTCTTATAAATTTTATTTCCAGGGTCAGTTGACAGCTTATTACGGAAATGATCTCAAAATTCAAATTTATAGACTTAATAATAATGGAAACGGAGATGATGTTCTAATTTCTGAAGTTACTTGGGCTACAGAAACAGGAAGTACTGCAATTAATACATGGAAAACTGTTGATATTGATTATACTGCAACTTCAGATGATGCATCCTCTGCAAATGGTATCGCATTAAGGCTATTTAAAACTTATGGTACCGGAATGAATATTGATGATTTTAGAGTATCTTGTACATCTTGTGAAAAGGCAACTTATGCAAGTGGAAATTGGAGTAGCACAAATACATGGGGAGGTTACAGTGTTCCTGCAGCAAATGAAAACTCTGTTGTTAAACATAATGTTACAGTAGATGCTTCTACAAACAATCTTGGAAATTTAACAGTTAACAGCGGAAAAACTCTTACAATTAGTGCTTCACAAACTGTTGATGTTGGTGGTACTTTTGATGCTAGTGGTGCAACAATTGATATGAACAGCAGTAGTAGGTTGGAGCTTGCAGGAACAGTAAGTAATTTAGGTACTTTGGATGCTGCTGAAGGAACTGTAGAGTACGATGGAGGAACACAAGATGTACTAGCGGATGCATATTACAATCTAGAAATAGACGAGTCTGGGGTTAAAACATCTCTAGGTACAGTTTCTGCTGCAGGTACTTTAACAGTTGGTTCTGGAGCAACATATGCTATTGCAGCAACAACAACAACGGTTTCAGGAAACTCTGATATTAATGGTGCTTTTACAGCTAGCACAGGAGAGTATGATGCTGATGGTGCATTTGATGCAACAGGAGGAAGTATCACCTTTAGTGGTGCAGGTGAATTGCGTGTTAGTGGTGCTGTAACAAGCCTTGGAACACTTGGAACAAGTGCCGGGTCTATTGAATATGATGGAGGCACACAAAATGTTCTAGCAGATGCATATTATAATTTAGAAATAGCTGAGTCTGGAGTTAAAACTGCTCAAGGAACAGTAACTGCAGCAGGTACTTTAACAGTTGGTTCTGGAGCAACATATGCTATTGCAGCGACTTCAACAACTGTTACGGGGTCAACAGACATCAACGGAACTTTAACTGCAAGCACAGGCACTTTTGATGCCAATGGCGCTTTTGATGCCAATGGTGGAAATGTTACTTTTAGCGGAGATGGAAGGCTACAATGCTCTAATACTGTTACAAATTTAGGAACATTAAGTACAGATAATGGAACAGTAGAGTATGATGGAGGAACTCAAACAATATTCACAGATACTTATTATAATCTAGAAATTGATCAGTCTGGTACCAAATCAATAGGTGCTCAAATTCACACAGAAGGAGATTTAATTATAACAGCTGGGACATTAGAAATGGCAGGAAATAATATTAATTGTGCAGGTAATTTCATTAACTCAGGTACTTTAAGTAGTTCTGGAACTGCATCTTTTCAATTAGACGGAAATGGTGGAACAACTAATTGTGGTGGATTTAGTGATACAGATATCAACTTAAGAAAACAAGGTTCATCTCAAATTACTACAACAGGAGACATTACTTGTAGAGGATTTCATTTGAATGGTTCCAACTCAAATAATTTCATTATTGATGGTGAAACAATTACTGTAGACAAATATGTTACAATAGAGGCTGGAAGCCTACAAATAACTTCGGGAGCACTAACGGCAACTACCAATACTGGTTCAACTAATATTTACACTGGATATAATTTAAATGGTGGAACTCTAGATATAGATGGAGGAACTATAAGTTTTGGAGAGACAAGTGATAATACTGCTGCATTAAATATTAACGGCGGAACTTTAGATGTTTCAGGTGGTACTTTAAATGTTTCTGATGAAATAATAGTTGGTGCAATTGCAGATGGAACCATTACTCAAACTGGGGGTACAATCAATATAAGAAACTATAATGGTAGTGATAACCAAGGAACACATAAATTTGATGTAGATGCAGGTACCTTAAATTTAACGGCTGGTACTATAAACATCAATGGTGAGAGTGGAACCTCTTCCCACTATTCAATTGATATTGAATCTGGTGTTACTGTAAATGCTAATGCCAATCATACTATTGTTATTATGGACAATACATCTGGAACTAGTACAGAAAACAGATATATCGATATGGGAGGAAATAATATTGGAAGTTTAACCTATAATGTAAGTGCAAAAAATTTATATTTTGTTGGTAGTCATAATATCTTAGGATCACTTTCAATTTTGGATGGAACAGTAAAAGCTGACGATGCTTCAGAAACCATCACTGTTGCATTAATTAATCAATCGGGAGGAGTTATTGACATTTCGGCTGGAGAAATAGAATGCTCTGGAAAAGCCGATATTGATGGCAAGTTAATTATTACAGGTGGTACTTTTGATTGTAATGGAGAGTTAGAATTATCTTCATCAACTACAGAGGGAATTACTAGTGGTTCAATAACTCTTTCAAGTGATTTTGATGGAGCAAATGCTAATAATTTCACACCAACTGGCGGAACTATGACACTAGATGGTTCAGCATCTGATGTAGATTTATCTTTACATTCTAGTGGTAACTTATATAACTTGACAGTGAACAATTCAAATGGTGTTGCGCTCAGTGGAGGATTAGCCATAAATGGAACACTTACTTTTACATCCGGCGACATCAACACCAGTACAAACACTTTGACACTAGGTTCTTCTTCAAGTGTTTCTGGTGCAAATGACGATAAGCATGTAAATGGAACCTGCGCTCGAAGTATCACAAGTTCATTTCTTTTCCCTGTTGGAGATGGAACAAGGTATAGAGCAATTTCTGTTGCGCCTGAAAATGCTAATGCAACTACTTATTCAGTAAAATATAACCACGCTGCACATTCTGATCTGACTGTGGGTTCAGGACTTGACCATGTAAGTCCAGGCTATCACTGGGATGTTAATAGAACATCAGGATCAGAAAATGCAACTCTTTCGGTGGCTTGGACTTATCAAGAACAATATGGAACTACCAACTATAATCATGATCCTTTAGTAATTTTTTGGTCTTATTTTGATGGTTCAGATTGGCAAAAAATAAATTCCACTCCTTCAGGATCTACACAATCTGGGTCATTAATTTCAGCTGTTAATACCAATTGGTCAAATGAAAATTTCACTTTAGGTGCTTCAACAGCGAGTTTTCCTCCACTTCCATTAGATTTAATTTCTTTTAATGGAGAATGTAGAGATAATTTAGTTAATATAGATTTCTTAGTTGCATCTCAAGTAGCCAATGAATATTTTACTATTGAGAGAAGTGAGAATATTTTACATTGGGAAGAAATTGGCAATTTAGATGGTGGAGGTACAACAAATGAGGAAATTAATTACAGTTTTGTTGATTATTCACCAAAAGAGGGAGAAAACTATTACCGATTAAAACAAACTGATATTAATGGAAACATCAAATATTTTTCACCAATTGTAGTAGAATGTGAAGAATCTGTTTTAAACGGATACAGCGTTTATCCCAATCCCACCAATAATTTATTAAAAATTGATTTAGAATTAAATAATTACCAAGGTGAGAACACTGAGATGAGATTGATAGACTTTAAAGGTAATATTATAAAGTCCCAAAAAGTAGAATTAAATAGAGGATATAATCATCTTGAGATAGACTTATCAGAAATAAAAAATGGTATTTATATTTTAAACTTTTTTGGATCAAGAGATGCTATAAAAATTAGCAGAGTCATTAAGCAATAATAGTTTTCTGTTTTTCGGGGTTTAAAATTCTTTCTACATTAGCTTTAATAATAATTATTTTAATGTGAGATAATATTTGGGTATTTTAAGGTTAATAAATCCTATATTATAATGAATTATTAATTTAACTTTAATAGTATTTAATTATTGAAACTTATTATTTGAAAACTATTGCTATATGCTATTCAAAACCCACCAAATTTCTATAATTTATATGAAATTGTTTTTAGTCATATTCCTTGTTACATTATCAAACTTTCAAATATTTGCCAAGCCCAATAAAAAAATAAAAAAACCTAACGTGATTTACATTCTTTGCGATGATTTAGGCTATGGAGAAGTTGGATACAATGGTCAACAACTTATAAAAACCCCTGAGCTTGATGATTTAGCAAATAAAGGGATGAAGTTTACTGATCATTACTGTGGAAATGCTGTTTGTGCTCCTAGTAGAGCATCGCTTTTAATGG
>JADHMB010000039.1 GCA_016780365.1 Flavobacteriales bacterium | reverse complement strand
ATTTCCATAGTTAGTGCAAACTTTTAATTTCATTTCTCCATAAGTAGGTAAATAAGCATTTATTACCGTTTTTAAACGGATATAATTACTTTTACTTAGGTTTTTAAATTCAAATAGAATAAATAATAACTATGGGACTAAAATCAGATAAACTTTGTGTAGAATGTGAAACTCCTCTCATTGGAAGAGTAGACAAGAAGTTTTGTAACGATATGTGTAGAAATTCTTACAACAATCTACTCAATAAAGATGCCAATGAATATGTAAGAAAAGTAAACGTTATACTAAGAAAAAATAGAAGAATTCTTTCTTCTTTAATGAACGGGGCCGACAAAGGAAAAGCTACCAAAGAGCAGCTTCTACTAAATGGTTTTAATTTTTACTATTATACCAATATCTACCAAACCAAACAGGGTAAGAGATACTACTTTAATTACGAACTAGGTTATCTAGAACTAGAAGAAGAACAATTTGCACTAGTAAAAAAACAAGACTACGTTAAATAATTATATTTATAGCCAACTACAATTCTTCTATGAAAAAAATTATCGTTATCAATGGCCCAAATCTAAATTTATTAGGTAAGAGAGAACCAAAAACCTATGGTGATAAATCTTTTGACAGCTATTTTAAAGAATTAGAAGTAGAGTTTGCATTTCTGGAATTAACTAGTTTTCAAAGCAATGTGGAGGGAGAAATCATTAATAAAATCCAAGAAACAGGTTTTTCCTTAGATGGAATTGTTTTAAATGCTGGAGGATACACCCATACTTCGGTTGCAATTGCCGATGCAATAGCTGCAATAAAAACACCTGTAATAGAAGTTCACATAAGCAATGTATATGCCAGAGAAGAATATAGACACCAATCTTTGATGGCAAAAAATTGTAAAGGAGTAATTGCAGGATTTGGACTAGACTCTTACAAAATGGCAATTAATTCTTTTTTGAAATAATTTTTTCAATTTCTCTATACAATCTGTGTAATGGAAGTCCCATTACATTGAAAAAATCGCCTTCCATTTTTTTAACTCCTACATATCCCATCCACTCCTGAATTCCATAAGAACCAGCTTTGTCCATAGGCCTATGATAATCGATATAAAATTTAATTTCATCCTCGCTTAAATCGTAAAAAGTGACTTCTGTAGCATCTACAAAAGAGTTAATCTCCCCATTAAATAATAAACTTACTCCAGTGTATACTCTATGGGTTTTTCCAGAAAGTCCTTGTAGCATATTAAAAGCATCTTTCTCATTTTTTGGTTTGCCCAAAATTTTTTGTTGGTATACTACAATAGTATCTGCAGTAATATATAGTTGATTTTCTTTGGCTTCTTTTTCGTAAGATTTAGCTTTTAAATTTGCTAAGTACAAAGCAATTTCGCTAGACTTTAACGACTTTGGATAGCTTTCATCTATTTCTTTACTAACTATTTCAAAATCTTTAATAATATTTCTTAAAAGCTGGTGTCTTCGTGGAGATTTTGAAGCCAGTTTAATATCAATATTTTTTATTTTTTCTTCCAGTAAATTCACAACAAAATATACAGCCAAATTCCCGCTGCAAGGAAATTAATTTTTAGTAGGTTGCTTAAGGTTTTAAAGTCAGACTTTTCAAAGGATTGGTAGGTTTTGTAAAGAAAAGTAACCAATAAAGAAATCATCGTAATAAAGAAAAATATGTTTTGAATATTTAGAATACTTTCCAAAACGCAAATAATTAAAAACCCAATGCTTATTAAAACCAAAACACCCAATATTACTTTAGAAAATTTTTGTCCTGCAACAATAGCTAGGGTATAGCTCCCAGTTTTTAAATCGCCTTGAATATCTTCCATATCTTTTACTATTTCTCTTTTTATGGTAAGTAGAAAACAAAAAATTACAAATATTTGATTTAGATTTTCTGATAGATTAAAATTTTCTAGTTCCCAAAAATACCCAGTTAACCAGTAAGGAATTAAAAGAACTATACTTGATAAGAATGCTACTACTAGATTTCCTATAATTGGCCAATGTTGTAATTTTAGAGAATATAGATAAACCAAAATATGGGTAATTATTACAAGATTTAACCAACCTGCAGATAAATCCGAAATAAAAAGAACTAATAAAGAAGTAAATAAATGTAATAAGTAACAATTTCCGTAAAAGGTTTTACTTAAATCCTCAATATTTTTATTATTTATTTTATCGCTATTTATATCGTAGTAATTGTTAATTAAATAACCAGATGCTGTAGTGATAATAACAGATATAAAAAGTAATAAATGATCAATTTCAAAAGAAAAACTCTCAGAATAGTTATGAAGCATTAGTCCCCAAAAGATTAAACCCAACAACGCTAAGTTTTTAATTCTTATGGCTTTAAAATATTTTTTTACCATGAATAGGAATCGTCATTGATCCATTTGTTTTGAACTCTCATAGTTTGTTCCAACACGTCTCTAACACAACCTTTTCCTCCATTTATGTGAGAAATGTAATCGCATACTTCCCTTACTTCTACAGCAGAATCTTTAGGACAAGTAGATACTCCTACAACCTTTAGACATGGAATATCTGGTATGTCATCTCCCATATAAAGAACTTGATTTAGCTCAATATTATTCTCTTTTAAATGGTTTTCTAAAATAGGAAGTTTTTGATGTGCTGCTAAATAGATGTCTTTAATCCCCAAACCATTAAGTCTTTCCTTTACCATTTGTGAGTTTCCACCTGTAATAATTACAATGTGATAGCCCTTTTTAACAGCGTGTTGCAACGCATATCCATCCTTGGTGTGCATCGTTCTTACCATTTCGCCAGAAGAATCTAAAATGACATTTCCGTCTGTTAGTACTCCGTCGACATCAAAAATAAAAGTATTGATTTCAGAAAGTCTTTGTTTATAACTCATGGTGGTGTTTTTTAATAATTTGTTTTGTAAAAATCTCGTAAATTTCTTGTAGGTTTTCAAACTCTTTAAGTTCCTTTACCTGTTTTTCAATAAGTGTATTATCTCCTCTTCTTGCTGGACCTGTTTGCTCCACAAAAGAATCTTCATTTAAGGCTGCCTCTATAGTTTTTTCCAAAAGAGGTTTTAAATCTTTAAAATTAACTTCATTTTTAATACAATATTCCTTAACCATACTTAGTAGGTGATAAGTAAAATTATTGGAAGCAACAGCTGCAAGATGAAGTTTTTTTCTTTTAGAAGAGTTTAAAATAGAAAAATTCATGTTGTTGGAACCACAAAATATACTCAATAATTTTTCATCTTTTTCATTAGCTGCTTCCATAAAAAACGGAACTTTTTCCCAACTAATTTTAGAATCTTTTTTTATGCTTTGTAAAGGATAGATACATCCCCATCTGTTGGAAACAATACCAAGACTTTTACTATCCAAACTTCCCGATGTGTGAATTACTAAATGGTTGTTTTTAGAAATTTTTTCTAATACTTCTTGGTAAGCATCGTCGCTCAAAGCAAATATATATAAATCACTAGTAGAAGGTATTTTTGAAATATTATTGGTGAAAAAAGTATTTTTCAAAACACTTTTTTCAATATTTTTAGAGGACTTGCCAAAAATGCAATCAATTTTGAATTGATTTTTTAAAAACAAATGTAAGAACCCATTGGCTATATTACCAGTTCCCAATATGGTTATGTTTTTTATTTCTTTCAAAATTAATTATGCACTAAACCCCTGAATTACATTACTCATAGATTGTAATAATTCTTTTTTCTTGTCCTCCTTTGACTCGTGTATTTTTTCCTGAATAATTGTAGATCCTTGAAATAGATCTTCGTCATTAAAAGGGCCTTCTAAGTTTTCTAGTACAGTTAGTGCTTCTAAAATAACCATATATTCTCCATCACAAGAATATTCTATTAATTCTACAATGTAATCTGTCATATCAATTCCAGAGCTCCACATTGAAAATAAAACAAGCTCTTTTACCTCTTGGTTGTCTTGCATTAAATGGGGAAGTAGAAAATCAACACAATCCTTGTTCTTAAGCTCTGAGAAAATATTTTTTACTTCTTGTTTTAGCTTTATATCTTCTGTTGTTTTATAAAGTTCAACTAGTGGTGCAATTAATTCTTCATTTCCTTTGGCTTTTGTTTTTACAAGTGCTTTTGAAACTATTGAACTATTGTCGCTTGCCAAATCGGCTTTTATTTGATTAATAACTTTTTGTTGTGTATTCATTTTTTATTTTAAAATGGCAAAATTATAAGTTTAAATAGATAAGAACGTAACGATTCTATTTTTTATCAAATTATCTTTTCCCAAAAATATCACTTCCTATTCTAATCATATTACTTCCTTTAGAAATCGCCTCTAAATAATCTCCACTCATTCCCATAGACAATGTCTTGAAATTTTCTCCAAAAATTGGTTTCAGCTCCTCAAAATATTCTTTTAATAAACTAAATTCTGCTTTTATTTGGTTTTTATCGTTGGTAAATGTTGCCATCCCCATAACTCCTTGAATATTTATATTTCCCCAATTCAAGTAATGTTTGGAATCTATAACATCTCTTATTTCTTCAATACTAAATCCAAATTTTGTGCTTTCACTAGCAATATGGAATTGCAACAAGCAGTTAATTGTTTTGTTGTTTTTTAATCCCTGTTTATTTATTTCATCAAGAAGTTTTTTAGAATCTGCTCCATGAATTAAGTATACAAAAGGAGCTATGTATTTCACTTTGTTTCTTTGGAGATGTCCAATCATATGCCAACGAATGTTTTGTGGCAAAGACGCATGCTTATGAACCATTTCTTGAACTTTATTTTCTCCAAAGTCCAAATGACCTGACTCCATAGCCTGTTGAATCATTTCTAAAGGTTTGGTTTTAGAAACAGCAATAAGCTCAACATCTTGAGGAAGAGTTTTTTTTATGCTTTCTATTTTTTCATTTACCATTAAATACTTTTTTATCGATCCAATTGTAAATGTATTGATATACTTCCTGCTTATTTATTTCGTTCAACATTTCGTGTCTTCCTCCCTCAAAAAGTTTTATTTCTGTATTTTTTAATCCTGCATGAATGAATTTCTTGTATAATTTTTGAACCCCTTTTCCATAATTGCCTACAGGGTCCATACTTCCACTAAATAGTAAATAATGTTTGTCTTTATTCATTCTAAGAATATTCTTCGTTTTATTTACTGACATTACTCCAAAAGCTAGATCTACAAAAAACTGATTTTTAAATACTTGCATGCAATACGGATCATTGATATATTTTTTAACTACTGACTCGTCTCTAGATATCCAATCTTTCCTCGTTTTTGGTTTTTTAATCTTTTTATTGAATTCTCCCATTACCAATAATTGAAGAAGTCTTGATTTGGTTTTTTTACCAAAAAGAAAGCTATTGGATTTGGCAATAAAACTCCCCAAATAACCTTTTAATCCAGGGTGGGAGGCAGTAGCTGAAAATATGTAGTGGCTCAGAGTTTCTGGAAAATCTATTATTAGCGATCTGGCAAGAAAAGAACCCATGGAATGTCCTAAAATTACGGTAGGAATATTTGGATTTTTTGAAGAAAACTCTTCTGTAATCCCTTTCAGGTCTTTTACCACTTTATTCCATCCATTTTTAATACTAAATAGACCAATATCCTCCATAGAACCAGCAGTCTTTCCATGTCCTCTTAGATCGGGAGCATATGCATATATTCCTTTTTTATTTAGCCACTTTGCGAAATCATGGTATCTATATCCATGTTCACTCATTCCATGTACCAAATGAATTAACATCTTTGGTTTTTCTACTGGCCAGTGATGAATTACAAGATTCTTCCCGTCGTGAGAGGTGAAATTCTCAAGAAAATAATTATCCTTTTCCATAGCAATAAAGGTACAATTCTTTATTAAGTTGCTCAATTTACCAATCCTTAACAATTTTAGTTCTAAACATTAAGCATTTATGGACATATTTTTAGTTAATTTCGCCACCAAATGAGAATACTCAATCATTTATTGTCTACTAGGTTCATGGCTGTTTTGCTTTTTGCAATGGCAGCTTCAATAGGAGTTGCAACTTTTATAGAAAATGAATACGATACAATTACTGCAAAAGAAATGGTCTACAATGCAAAATGGTTCGAACTTATTTTACTTCTTCTTCTTTTAAATTTTATAAATAATATTAGAACTTACCAGCTTTTAAAGTGGAAAAAATGGTCTATTCTTTTACTTCATTTTGGTTTTATTGTCGCTCTTCTGGGAGCTTTTTTTTCAAGATACTTTGGTTATGAGGGCGTTATGTTGGTACAAGAAAAACAAACTTCCAGTGAGATTTTTTCTACTGAACCTTATTTTCAAATAAAAGTTCACGACGATACTCTACAGTACAACGAATCTATTCAGCACTATTTTTCAAAGGTTTTTACAAAGCTACCTTCTACCAGTTTTAAATTTCCTGGAAAGGGAGAAGTTAATGTAAAAGTTGTAGAGAGGATTGAAAATGCAAAAAAAGAGTTTTTAAAAGATGTTCCGGGAGGTAAACCCCATCTCCATCTTGTCTTGCCAGGAAGAGAAAATTTATATTTACCCTCAGGAGAAGTAGTTGTTCAACAAGGAATACCATTCGCATTTAACAACAACGATAGGGAAGATGCCGTTCGTTTTTTTTACAACGATGACCAATTAGAAATATTTGCTCCTTTTGAAATGAGTAAGATAGATATGGCTAGCCTCTCAATAGAAGATAGACAAAGCGGAAGAGAAATTCCTCAGGATACTTTAGCTCCAAATATTTTACATACTGTGGATGTAAGGAATTTAATTTCTTTTTTGGGTCAGCAAATAATGATAAGTAGCATTGAAGAGAAATCTAAATTTGAATATCTATCATCTGATGATGAAGATTTACCAGACGCACTAAAGGTTGAAATTTCTACAAATGGAGATATTCAGAAAGAAATAGTTTTGGGAAAAGCCGGTGTAAGACCTATTCCAACTGCCATAAAATGTAGCAATTTATTTTTCTCTATTGCCTATGGTTCCAAAAAAATTGATATTCCTTTTGAAGTAGGACTTACAGACTTTAGGCTGATGAAATATCCTGGTTCTGAAAGTCCAAGTAGCTACGAAAGTGACATTACTATTTTAGATGAATCCAATGCTGTAAATGACTCTTTCAATCTATTTATGAATCATGTTGTAGATTATGGAGGGTTCAGGTTTTTCCAATCTAGTTACGACTGGTCGGAAGAGGAAAATAAAACTGCTGGTTTAGATCCTGATATTACAATCTTATCTGTTAATCATGATATTTTAGGAACTCTTGTAACTTATTTAGGATATTTACTTTTAGCAATTGGGCTCTTAGGAACTTTATTTAATCCTACCTCTAGATTTGTTGATATTAGAAAAAAAGCTATTAAAATAAGAAACAAAAGAAAAACAGTTTTTACCATATTTATTTCTTTTTTAATGCTGTCAGCCAACTCTCAAGATATTGTTTCTGATAGTTTAAAAGAAGCCTATAAATACCAACCTATACCAAAAGAACAAGCCGATTCAATGGGTATTTTATTGGTTCAAACTTACGATGGGAGAATTGAACCAACTCATACACTAGCTTATGATATTTTTCATAAGATTTCTAAGGAAAATGACTTTACCACTAGTGACAATATTTCTGTAAACCCCATGCAGATTTTTATAGATATGATTCTAGACAAACCATATTGGCTAGAGGAAAAAATAATTTATATTAAAAAAGGTACGGGAGTAGCGGATTCTTTGGGGATTGAAGGCAAATATGCTTCAGTTAGGGA
Source organism: Flavobacteriales bacterium (assembly GCA_016780365.1). Classification (GTDB taxonomy): domain Bacteria; phylum Bacteroidota; class Bacteroidia; order Flavobacteriales_D; family Parvicellaceae; genus MED-G20. The sequence continues at coordinate 9,254 of JADHMB010000039.1, read as the reverse complement.
TTTTTTTAATCCAGATGGCACCGAAAAATTAAAGGAGCTAGTTCAATTAAGCTTTGCAAAAAAAGATGTAGAAAAAAATGTCTTTGACAAAGAAGTAATAAAGGCCAACGAAAGAATGAATATCGTTCTTCAAACGATGAATGGTGCTTTTTTAAAAATATTTCCAATTGTTGGAAGTATAGATAATAAATGGGTGGATTGGATGGATCCTTATGCAGAACAACCCATAGATACTACAGATCAACATCTTGCGAATATTTCTCTCTCCAGGTTGTTTAGATCCTATATTATTGATTTAGGGGAAGCAAAAAAAACCAATAATTATGAAACTGCTCAGTCACTTTTAAACTTTATTAAAGCTTGTCAAATTAAAACAGCACCTGCTAAGTTGCTATTAAATAAAAACCAGATTGAAAGAGAAATTTCTTACAATCATTCAAATCTATTTGTAACGGTTAAAAACTACTATGGTTATTTATCAGTTTTACTACTTATATTTTCTTTTTGGAATGCCTTGAGCAAGAAGAAAAATCTTATAAATAAAATTGTAAAATATATTTTATGGGGTCTGATTGTTTTACTAATGGTAGTTTTTGGGATGCATACTTATGCACTTGCATTAAGATGGTATATAACTGAGCATGCACCATGGAGTAATGGATATGAAGCACTTACCTTTATAGCTTGGGGAGGAGTTTTAGCAGGTTTTTTATTTATAAGAAGTTCAAGAATAACCTTAGCAGGAACTGCATTATTGGCATTTTGTGTATTAATGACTGCTGGTCATAGTAGTTTTGACCCACAACTAACCGATTTACAGCCCGTACTTAAGTCCTATTGGTTGGTTATACATGTTGCATGTATTACAATAAGTTATGGCTTCTTAGGGCTTGGTTTTATCCTTGGGCTAATTAATGTTGTTAACTACATATTCCTAAAACCAAAAAATAAAAACCTAAAAATGATTATTTCAGAGTTAACCTATGTAAATGAAATGACCCTTACTATTGGTTTAGCACTTGCAACCATTGGAACTTTTCTTGGAGGAATTTGGGCGAATGAATCTTGGGGAAGATATTGGGGATGGGATGCAAAAGAAACATGGGCACTAGTAATTGTATTGACCTACGCTATAATTTTACATTTTAGATTAATCCCTGGACTAAAAAGTAAATTTACTTTTAATGTTGCCTCTGTATTGGCTTTCTCTAGTGTTTTAATGACTTTCATAGGTGTAAATTATTACTTGTCCAAAGGACTTCATTCTTATGCTAGGGGAGAAACACCTGTATTTCCAATTTGGGCGTGGATAACTATCGCTTCCATCTTTGGTTTGATTTTATTGGGCTGGTACAACAAGAAAAAATTAAATAAATCTACCTAATCCATTGGTATTCTTGCGCTTGCACTTGTGCTTAAGTCTGCAAAATAACCTTTTTCTTCCATAAATTTTCCGCTCATAGCAACCATAGCAGCGTTGTCGGTACAATAACTTATTTTAGGTACAAAGGTTTTACATCCTAGAGATTTCCCAAGTTTTTCAAACTCTTTTCTAAGATGTGAATTCGCAGAAACTCCACCTGCTAAAGCAAGGTCTTTACAGGGATAATTTTTAATAGATTTTTCTAGGTTTTTTAGTAGATAACTCACTAAGTGAGACTGATAAGAAGCACAGATATCATTTAAGTTTTCTTTGCAAAAGTGCTTATTACTTTGTTCGTTTTTCCTAATGAAATTTAAAAATTGGGTCTTTAAACCACTAAAACTATAATTGAATTCTCCAGCATTAGGGTAAGTAAAGTCAAATTTTTTGCCGTCCCCGTCTTTAGAAAGTTGGTCTATAATTGGACCTGCTGGATACCCAAGACCCATAATTTTACCTGCTTTATCAAACGCTTCTCCTACTGCATCGTCTATGGTAGTGCCTATAATTTTCATTTTTAAGGGTTCTTCTACCCAAACAATTTGAGTGTGTCCACCAGAAACTGTTAAGCAGATAAAGGGAAAATTAGGAGTAGGATTATCTTCTTTTTTCTCTTTTATAAAATGTGCGTGGATGTGGGCTTTCATATGGTGAACTTCAATCAAAGGAATGCTAAGCGATAAGGACAACGATTTGGCAAAAGAAGTTCCAACTAATAAAGATCCTAATAAACCAGGGCCTCTGGTAAAAGCAATACTTGTAAGATCTTTAACATTTACTTTGGCTTCATTTAAAGCAGTTGTAACTACTGGAACAATATTTTCTTGATGTGCTCTTGAAGCCAACTCTGGAACAACACCTCCATACTTTTCATGTATAGATTGGTTGGCTGTAACGTTAGAATGTACAACTCCATTGATAAGAATTGCTGCCGAGGTGTCGTCACAACTTGACTCTATACCGAGAATGATGCTATCTTTGTCTATATTCATAATTGTTAGTTGAAAGAATACTTCAAAAATACCAATTCCATTTTAATTAGATTGACTTTTAATCTAATAGAGTTTTCCCTTTTCTTGATAATATTATTCTTATTCCTAATCAGATTTTCATTTTTTCAAAATAAAATTTCCAAGGAGGTTACCAATTATTTAAGTAATGAGATAAATTCTGACATCCGTCTAGGGGAAGTTTCTTTAAATGGGTTTACCAATCTTCAATTAAATCAAATATTTATTCCTGACTTAAATGGAGATACTGTTTTGTTTGTCCCAAAAGTAGTTGTGGATATTCAAGATATTAATTGGTTGGACAGGAAATTTATAATTGATCAAGTGATTTTTAAAAATGCAGAAATTATTTTAAGAAAAAATCCTGGCAAGAAAAAATACGAAATTGAGTTTTTGTTAAATAGATTTGAAAAAAACCAAAGAGAAAGTAACGATTACCAGCTTTTGATTAGTGAGTTTAAAATTGAGAATAGCCAATTTTATCACCTTTCAAAAAATAGCATTGAAGAAAGTAAAAATATTGATATTCAACATTTTAAAGTATTTAACTTAAATTTATTATTAAATAATACTTCTTTAGACAATAATTTGTTTTTTTCAAAAATAAGTGATCTTAAATTTCAGCATGAAAAAGGTTTTAATATATCAAGTGTAAATGCCGATTTATATTTAGATTCAACCAAACTAAACCTAGTTAATTTAAAATTAGAAACGCCAAATAGTACATTTAATTCCGATAACATAATTCTAAATTTAGATTTTAAGAACGACTTCCTACTATTGGAAAATATGGAAACCCGACTATCAAGTATAGACTATAATTTATTTTTCAATAGACAACTAGATACCACACTAAAGTTAAATTTTAATACCCATTTTTCAGGTTCCTCATCTTCAATTAAGTTAAAAGATCTTTCACTTAACTATCAAAGCTCTTCTCTAGAAGGAGATTTTGAAATTCAAGATTTTTCAAATGAAAATTTAGTATCTTATTTTTTCAATTTAGAATCCAATACTATTTTGGTAAATGATTTAATATCTCTACAAGAAAATATAAATTTAAAAATCCCACCATTAGCAATAAAACAACTTAAGAAAATCAATAATTTCGATTTCCAAATTTCAGGAAGTGGTAATAATGATGAAATAAAGTCAAATTTAGAATTTGTTTCATCATCCGGAGAAATTGTAGGGGATTTGCATTTCTTTAAAAATAATTCATCAGAAATATTTTACCATTTTAATATTGATGCAAAAAAAATCTCAGGAATTTCATTATTAGATAACAACAACTCTGAAAACTTCAATGCCCATTTTGAAATAGATGGAAAAGGACTTTATAAAGAAGATGTTGATTTAAAAATAAATGGATACTTGTCTGATTTTACATACAACGACTATAAATATGAAGATTTAAATATTACGGGCGCCTTTAAAAACAAATCTTTTATAGGCCAAATGGAACTTATAGATAAATACATTCATCTTGACTTTAATGGATATATAGATTTAAATAATCCTGTGACCGAATTTGATTTTTCCATGGATATTAAAAATGCATTTCTTGGTAAAATAGGCTTTTTAGCCAATCATCCAGAGGGAGTAACTTCTTTTAAAACCTATTTAAATGGATTTGGAAATAATTGGAAAGATTTTACGGGATTTGCCAATATGGAAGATCTTGTGTTTATTGAAAATGGTCAAACCTATAATTTTGGAAATATTGATTTTGATTCTCAGTCAAATAAATACAACCATATACTAAATTTCAGTTCTGACTTTGTTTCTTTTAATATTTCTGGTGATTTTAAGTTTGATCAATTAAACAAAGACTTAAATTATTTATTCGCTACTATTTTTCCAAATTTATCAGAACCTTCAGATTATCTACCAAGCAAACAATATGTTGATTTTGATTTAGAAATTGGCGATTTTTCAAAAATATCAGCCGTCTTTTTTCCATCTTTAGACATTGCAAAACAATCCAATTTAAGATTTTCCTTCAATGGAGAAAAAGAAATATTAGATTTTAGTTTAAACTCTTATAAAATTCAGTATGACGACTTTGTATTAAAGAATTTAAATTTAAATATTAAAGATTCAAAAGATATTTATTTAGACAGTAATCTAAAATTTATTTTATCAGTTGAAGAATTTGTAAACAACCAGATTATAAATTTTCAAAATATTGAATTGCAAACTAATGCAAAAAATAATACTGTAAATACTTCTTTAGCTTGGAACAATAACGATTCTATTTCTCTAGGGAAGGTAAGTTCGATTATAGATTTTAAAAGTTCAAAAATGATTTTTGCAAATCTTGAAGAGTTTTATCTATTTGACACATCTGTTGGTTATTGGAATATGGAAGGAAATCCGTCTATAAAGTTTATGGATGATAAATATTCCTTAGATTCAATTTTACTTTCCAATGCCAATCAGTCAATTATTTTAAATGGGATTATAGGTCGAGAAGTTATAGACAGCCTATCACTTGAAATTCAAGACTTTCAACTAAGTTCTGTTCCGTTGTTATTCGATTTTAACAAAAAAAATACTACGATGGAAGGAGTTTTAAATGCCCAGATTAATTTTCAATCTTTGCTTTCCAATCCTCAGTTATTTAATGAATTTAATATTCAAAATTTCATATTTAATTTTTTCCCAATTGGAGATGTTAATTTCCATTCATTATGGGAGGAGAGCTCTAATAAATTTATTCTAAATGGGGGGTTAGTAAACGAAAATAACCATCAGGAAGTTCAATTAATTGATTGCCATTTTTATCCTAATAACGATAAAAAGTTAGATGGTATAGTTAAATTTGACAGTACAAATATTGATTTTTTAAGTCCTTTTCTCCCAAACACCATTCTTTCCAATCTTCAGGGTCTTTTATCGGGGGATTTATCCCTTTCTGGCGATCCCTTCCATCCCAAATTTAACGGCGATTTATCTCTTAATAATGGAGAATTAAAATTAACTGAGTACGGTACTGAATTTAAAGTAAATGGTAATCTTTTGGTCAAAGACGATGCAATTGAAATTTCTAATGGCAATTTTTTAGATGAGTTAAATAATATTGGAATTATTAACGGCTATTACCACCACGATAATTTCATAGATTATTCATTAAATATTTCTCTAGAAATTGACCAGCCAATAATGGTAATGAACAATACATTTTCTGAAAATCCATATTATTATGGCAAAGTATTTATGACTGGTTCAGCAGAAATAAGTTACGATTCTATTGAGAATTTATCAATTTATGTAAATGCAATAACCGATGAAAGCACCTCCCTAAATATTCCATTATATGGTTCTTCAGAAGTTGTCCTTCACGATTTTATTGCATTTATTAATAAGGACACCAATAACGCTGTGACAATTAACAAACCTATTGTTTCCAAAGAGAAAATGAATATAGATATTGATTTAGAAATCACAGATGAAGCAGAGTTAATGCTCATATTTGACGATTTGGTAGGAGACGAAATGAAATCTAGTGGTCAAGGGAACATCCAATTAAATATTGATCAAAACTACGATTTAACCATGTATGGTAATTATGTTATTAATAAGGGAGAGTATGTTTTTACTTTAAAAGATTTTGTCAATAAAAAGTTCGATTTAATAAAGGGAGGCACCTTAACTTGGCTAGGGGACCCCTACAATGCTAAAATAGATTTGAGTGCCAGATATCCCTTAAGAACTAGTTTATACAACATAATGCCAGAAATAGATAGAGATAATTGGAAACACAAAAGTATGGTGGATGTGGATATTGAATTAGAAAATAATTTAATGAATCCAGATATTCAGTTCAGCATTGAGGTTCCTAATGGAAACGAATCGGTTAAAACTGCTCTTAAAAGAGTTTTATCCAATACAGAAGAGCTTAATAAACAAGTATTTTCTCTTTTAATTTTAAATCAATTTATTACTCCCAACCATCTCAATTTAGGAAATAATGTCAAGTCTTACGACATTTCAACTAGTGAAGTATTGTCTAACCAGTTAGGAAATATGATTTCTTCATTTACAGATGAGTTTGACATAGGGTTTAATTATACTTTAGGCAATCAGTTGTCCAATGAAGAATTATCTGTGGCAATGTCTACTCAGCAATTTAACGATCGTTTAACTGTAGAAACAAATCTAGGAATGTCTCAGTCTAATAGTATTACTCAAAATCCAAATTCATTTATTGGAGATGTGAACATTGAATACAAACTAAATAGTAAAGGCAATATTAGAGTGCATGCCTATAACCAGTCCAACGAATACGATCTTTCCAATCAAAATCAATCCAACTATACCCAAGGTTTTGGATTGTTCTATAAACAAAGTTTTGATTCTCTAGGGGAGTTGTTTTGTGAAATGAATAACTTATTTAAGTCCAAGGACAATAAATGTAATTATTGCGAGATTAAAGAACTAAGGAAAACTAAAGGAATCATAGATTAATATATAGTAAGTTGTTCTTGTCTCTTAGAATACTTTCTTCTAAAATCATTTTTTTTAAAATAGAGCTTAATCTTTCTTTTTCAATCACTTCTTCTAGCTGTTTATAGATAAAGCTTGGAGATTTGGGTTCGTAATTTAACAAGAAAAAAATTGCATTTTCGACTACTTTTTTAGTATTATTTTTAATTTTCAATCCCATATTGCAATTGTCGCAATTTTTACATTTTTCACTTTTATGTTCTCCAAAATAGTTCAATATGTTAATATTTCTGCACTCTATTTTTTGGTTTACATAGTTAATTAATTGATTGGCTTTTTCGTTTTTAACGTTTTTAAAATTCAAAAACTTTTTTGAAAGACTTAAGTGATTTATGTTTGGTCTTGGAATTGAAAAGTTGATGGTGTAGTTGGATTTTTTTGCTTCGTAAATCAGGATGTTTTGACTGTGAAGTTTATTTAATAAGAATATTGTTTCTTCTTTTTTAATATTCAATCTCTTGGAAATAACTGCTTCGCTTATTCTAACCATTTGTTCATTGATGTTGGAATAGCTTCTTATTAATACATCTATTATTTTTTCAAAATTTTTGTAAGAATTTAAAAACTGATTTAGCCTATCAATAGGCATAGTTATTTGAGCCATTGAAAATTGATAATCGTTGGTTTGTTGAATATATCCTTCGTTTATTAGGTATTTAATTGATTGAGAAGTAGTAGCTCTAGAGAGCTTGTTGTTGTTTGAAATGATGTCAATATCTAGTTCAAACTTTTCATCCGAGTAATACCCAATAGTTATTTGATGAATATTGACAATACTTTGAAAAACTTTCTTAACATCCTCAATATCGGGAAAATTTATTTTTATTCTTTTTTTTAAATTTTCAATATCCTGATCGTCTTTTAAAATAATAGAGAAGGAGGCTTTTCCATTTCTACCTGCTCTTCCAGATTCTTGGTAAAAAGATTCTAGGGTTTCAGGTAAATCAAAGTGAATAACAGTCTTAACATCTGGTTTGTCAATTCCCATTCCAAATGCATTGGTGGCTATCATTGTATCAAATTCATTATTGATCCATTTGGTCTGTTTTTCAGATCTTTCTCTAAAATCTAATCCAGCGTGGTAAAAATCTGTTTTATAATTTTTACTATTAAGTAGTTTGGATAATTCTTTTGTTTTCTTTCTATTTCTAACATAAATTATTGAAGATTCATTAGTAAGTAATTTCATTAGAACCTTTTCTTTATCAATTGCATTTATTACACTATAATTGATATTATTTCGAATGAATGATTTCTTTATTTTATTGCTTTCTTTGAAAGAAAGTTGCTCTTCTATGTCTTCTACAACTTCAGGCGTAGCCGTTGCTGTAAGTGCGATAAATGACAAGTCTTTATTCAAGGTTCTTAAGGAAGAAATATTTCTATATTCTGGTCTGAAATCATTTCCCCATTCGGAAATACAATGTGCTTCGTCCACTGCTACAAAACTTACATTCATTTTCTTAAATCTATCTATGAATAGTGTGGTTTTTAGTCTTTCAGGAGACAAGTAAAGAATTTTTATATTTCCATATATAACATTGTCCAATATCCTGTCAATGTCCTTGAAATGAAGTGAAGAATTGATGTAAGCTGCTTTTATTCCTCTTTTAAAAAGCTGGTTTACTTGGTCCTCCATCAATGCTATAAGGGGAGATATTACCAAACAAGTTCCTTCCATAAGAACTGCAGGTAGTTGATAGCATAATGATTTACCTCCACCAGTTGGAAGTAATGCAACGACGTCTTTTTTTTGAAGTACAAAGTCTATAATTCTTTTTTGAGAATCTCTAAATTCATCAAAACCCCAGTACTTTTTCAGGACATTAATTAATGCTTCTCTATTATTGTTTTGCTCACTTACCACAAATTCATTTTTATTTTAGTATTTTGCAAACTAATAATTTCGTTATACGCCAATGGAAGTTGATATTTTTCAAACTAATATCCAATTAACAAAAAATAGCAGATTACCGCAAGTAAACTGGGATAATTTACCTTTTGGAAAATTGTTTTCAGACCATATGTTTACTATGGATTTTGATAACGGCAATTGGTCCAAACCTAAAATAATGCCTTATGGAGATATTAGTATATCCCCTGCAAATTCAGCTATACACTACGGGCAAAGTTGTTTTGAAGGGATGAAAGCCCATAGAGATCAGAATGGAGATATAGTTTTGTTTAGACCATACGAAAATGCTAGAAGATTCAATAACTCTAATAAACGGATGTGTATTCCAGAAATTAATGAAGATCTCTTTGTAAATTCCATTTTAGAATTAATTTCAATAGACAAAAATTGGGTTCCT